>JBFZCA010000506.1:0-19090 GCA_041308205.1 Planctomycetota bacterium
ATCAAGAACAGGATGCCCAGGCCGGCCGCCAAGCCCGCCTTGCGCGAAAGCGCTCGACACTCCCGGAATCGGCTGTTCCGCATGCGCGGATAGACGAGGAGCGCATAGACGACGAAACCGACCACCACGCCGATGGCGACGAGGAGCCAGAACTGGATCGCGTGGCCCCAGTAGTTTCCGATCGTGTGCGTGACGTGCGGCGGCATGGCGCTCCGGCTGTTTCCGACAAACCTGCAGTATACCCGAACGGAATCGCCGGCGCCGCCCTTGCCGATTTCCGGCGGCGGCCGCCGATCGCCGGCGCCGGTCTACACCTCGAACTCCGCCGCGAGGAACGTGTGGTCGGAGGGCTTGGGGCCGAGCCGCGGCGCCAGGTCGACGTACGCGGCGCCGCACTTCGCGGCGAGGGGCGGGGTCGCGAGGATGTGGTCGATGCGCCAGCCCATGCCGCGCTTCGCGGCGTTGGGCGTCCGGTAGTCGAAGAACGTGTACTGGCCGGGCTCGGGGTGGTGCTTCCTGAACACGTCGACGAAGCCCCACGCGACCGCGTCCGCGAAGGCCCGGCGGACGTCCACGTGGTAGCAGACGTGGTCCTCCTGCTCCTCCGCGTTGTGGATGTCCATCGCCTCGGGGGCGACGTTGAGGTCGCCGAGCCAGACGAGCGGAGTCCGGGGCGTGAAGTGCCGCGAGAAGTACTCCTTGAGCCGCGCGAACCACTCGAGCTTGTAGCGGTACATCGCGTGCTCGATGTCGCGCCCCTGGGGGACGTAGGTGTTGACGATGTGGACCTTGCCGACCTTGGCGTGCACGAGGCGGGTCTCATCGGCCGGCCCGCCGTCGTCCAGGCCGAAGCGCACCTCCGCCGGCGCGCTCCTCGCGATGAGCGCGACGCCGTTGTACGCCTTCTCCCCGCGGTAGACGACGGCATAGCCCGCGGCTTCGATCGCGTCCTTGGGGAAGCACTCGTCGACCGTCTTCGTCTCCTGGACGCAGAGGACATCGGGCGCGTGCGCGGCGAGCCACGCCGTCACGACCTCGATGCGCGAGCGGATCGAATTGGCGTTGAACGTTGCAATCTTCATGCGGGTCTGCTCCACTGTTCGGAGCCGCGGCGCCGCCGGGCCCGGCAGATCAGTGTACCCGCAGGCGCGCGCGGCTTCAACGAGACGAGAAGCGCATGGCCCCGCCCCGCGTCCACATCGTGCTGCCCGCGTACAACGCCGCCGCGACGATCGACCGGGCGCTCGCGAGCCTCGCCGCCCAGACGTTCGAGGATTGGGAATGCCTGATCGTCGACGATGGGTCGACCGATGCGACGGGCGCCCTGTGCGAGGAATGGGTCCGGCGCGATCCGCGCATGCGCGTCCTCGCGCTGCCGCACGGCGGCATCGTGCGCGCCCTGAACGCCGGCCTCGGGGAGGCGCGCGCCCCGCTCGTCGCGCGCATGGATGCCGACGACGAGTCCCTGCCGGACAGGCTGGCGCAACAGGTCGAGTTCCTCGATGCGCGCCCTGACATCGGGGTTGCGGGCTGCCTCGTCGAGCACGTGCCCGCGCACGGTGCGCAGGAGGGTTTCGGCGTCTACGTCGAGTGGACGAACGCCCTGCGCACGCCCGAGGACCACGCGCTGAACCGCTTCGTCGAGTCGCCGCTCGTCCACCCGACCGCCGTGTGGCGGCGCGACTGCGCGCCCGATGCCGCGGCCTACCGCGAGTCCCCGTGCTGGCCGGAGGACTACGACCTGTGGCTCAGGCTCATGCACGCCGGCGTCAGGGTGGCGAAGGCGCCCGCCGTGCTCTACCGCTGGCACGACCCGCCGGGCCGCCTCTCGCGGACCGACCCGCGCTACTCCCTTCAGTCGTTCTACGAGTGCAAGACGCACTATCTCGCCATCGGGCCGCTCGCGGGCTGCGCGGAGGTGGGCGTCTGGGGCGCGGGCCGGCCGACGCGCATGCGCGCGGCGCTGCTCGAGCGCCGCGGCATCCGGATCGCGTTCTACGTCGACATCGACCCGCGCAAGACGGGGAAGAAGATCGGCGGCCGCCCCGTGCTGGCGCCCGAGGAACTCGCCGCCGCGCCCGCCGTGCCGCTGCTGGTGTACGTGGGCTCGCGCGGGGCGCGCGCGCAGATTCGCGCGTTCCTGGCAGGGACGCGCTACCGGGAGGGCGTGGATTTCTGGTGCGCGGCGTGAGCGCGCCGCGCGCGGCGCCGGCGTCACTTCTTCGCCGCGCCGGGAGCCATTACGAGTCGGTGCGGTTGAACCTGCGCGGGTTGGATCCCGAGGCGCGCTACGCGATCGCCAATCTCGACACCGGCGCACGTGTTGCAGTGACGAGACGCGAGCTCGCCGAGAAGGACGTGCTCGTCCAGATTGCCGTCCGGCCGGGGACGGCGCTCATCGTGTGCGAGCGCGTGCCCGCGCCCGAGTCTCCACGCTGAAGTCGGGACGGGTGCAGGGGCATCCTAATCCTGGGTTTCCTCACCGAGCAGCGTCTTCACATCTTGAGCCCCGTGAAGCACGCGCACGACCACGAGCGGGGTCGATTCCGGTAGATAGACGATGAGGAATGAATGGACGTGCCGGAATCGAAGCGCTTCCCCGGCAAGATCCGTCCTGAGATGCCCGCTCGCGGGCATCTCGGCGAGCTTCTCCATGGCCTCGTGGAGTTCCGAGACGATGCGGTCGGCGATGTCGAGAGACGCGTGTTCCGCAATGTAACCCCAGATCTCCCAGAGATCCTCTCTCGCCGGTCCGGAAAGGCGATACGTCACGTGCGGGAGGCTCCGCGGCGCTTTCGACTCTCACCGAGAATCTCGCAGAGGACCTCTTCGCCATCGAAGACCTCACCGCGCTTCGCCGCGTCCAAGCCCTGTCGGACTTTCCTGCGCACCTCTTCGAGGGCGGCCTTGCGCTTCTCCTCGCGGTCCTGGAGGAGACGGAGCCCCTCGCGGAAGACCTCGCTCGCCGATTGATAACGTCCGGAAGCCACCTCGGCCTCGACGAACTTCTCGAATTCGGGTGTCAACGAGACATTGATCGTGGTGCGTTGAGCCATGACGCTACGGTAGCACGGCAACGCGCAATTGTCAATTTGCGCCACACGACTCGCGTGCGATCGTCCAGATGGCGGCGCACGTCGTTGTCCGGCGCGTGGAACGCGAGTACGATACGCAGATGTGGCGAGCCCCTTCCGCGGGGGCGGCGTTGCATGCGCGAGAAAAGGAATCCCCATGTCTCTCGACGAAGCTCCGACGCAAGAAGAAAACGAGCCTGAGAAGAGAAAGCCCTCTCCGGACCCCTCCATTCTCAAGGAGACTGAGGCGTCGGCCGGCCGGGTGCCCGAATTGCCGGAGCGAATCCAGGAATGCATTCATGAGGCGTGGAGCCGTTTTGAGGCCGAGTCGGAGAAGCCCGAGGACCCGGAGACGTTCAGCACACGAACGGACAAGCTAAGGCGCATGCTGGATTCCGTTCGCGACGCGACGCGCAGCTTCTTTCCACCGGAGGAGACCGCGGCGCTTGCGGAGCTCGCGAGAAAGATGCCGCCGGAGGAGCTGAAGCGAATCCGGAAGGAAGCCGTGGATCAGATCATGGCCGCCAGAGAACGCATGCCGCGTGAGCCGCGAGACTTGCTCATTCATCGTGCGGCCGAAGCAGGCGACGTCGAGGAGCTCCAACGGCTCATCGCGGCACGGGCGCCGGTGAATGCTCCCGCATTCGGAGGATATACGCCGCTCATGTACGCGGCGCGTAGCGAGCGCGCCGGCCCCGAGGTTCTTCGCATGCTGATCGACGCCGGGGCGGATGTGAACGCGCACGGCGAGCTCGGTTCGACGCCGCTTCGGGAGGCCGTGGCCGCGGACAGCTTCGAGAAAGTAGAAGTTCTCGTCGAGGCGGGTTGCGACGTGCGCGCGGCGGACGAACAAGAGTCGATACTTGCCGTCTGGAGAGGCAACCGGGCGCTGTTCGAATACCTCCTGGAGCGTGGGGCGGACTGCAACCGAGACACGCAGAGCAGGTGGGGCTGCCTGGTGGCCGAACTGCACTGCGCCGGCCGCTTCGACGATCTGGAGTACGTCCACGCAAGGGGAGCGAGCCTCGATCCGCTCGAGCTCCCGCCGCTCATCGCCGCGCTGCTGTTCGGGACCGGCGACGAATTCGAGGCCGCGCTCTCCCGCGGAGCCGATCCGGAGGCAACCGATTTTCGCGGGGCGACGGCGTTCCTCATGGCGCTCCGCGCGCGGAATCTGTCCGCCGCGGAGAGATTGCGTGCCGCCGGGGCCGACATCCGCGCGATACATCGGCGCAGGACGATGGGAATGGGGACATCGAACGCACTTCGCGCCGCGATTGAAACCGACGACCCCGCCGTGGTTGCATGGGTCCTCGCGCACGGCTTTGCGGTGGATGCACGCGACGAGTTCTACGAATCGCCGCTCTTCTTCGCCGTCTCCGAAGATCGCGTCAACTCGGCACGAGCCTTGCTGGAGGCCGGCGCGGACATCCACAAGGAGAACAAGTTCGGTAAAGAGCCCATCAACGAGGCAACCTCCTTGAGCATGTTGGATGTGCTCATCGAGCACGGTGCCGACGTGAACCACGTTGATGGTTGCGGAAAATGGCCGCTCAAGGAGTTCTCGTTTCGCGGCAACGCCCCGGCCGTTCGGAAGCTGCTCGCCTCGGGCGCGGAAGTCAACAGGACCTCATGCTGCAAGATCGCGCTCCACAGCGCCGTGCATGCCGATGATGCCGAGACCGTGAAAACGCTCGTGGATGCCGGCGCCGATATCAACGCGCGCGATTGCGATGGCTGGTCGGTGCTCTTCAGCGTCAAATCCCGCCGCGTCCTCGCCCTTCTGGTTGCGGCTGGCATCGATTTGACGAAGACGATCGAGGACAAGTGCGGATTCCCCGCCTGGCATTGGATCGAAGATCCCGAGCTCGCGGCTGAAGTCAAACGCCTGGCAGCCGAGGCGAATGCGCGGCGATCCGGCGGAGCAGCGTCCGGCACGACGGCGGATTGACGGCCCCGGCCCGGTGGCGCCGCCCTCTTTATGCGGGTCTTTGACCTGACGTCCGGATAGTGGGACGCGGCCCGAGCCCGAGATCACGGCGCACGCTGACGACCTGATCGCGATACCGCCGTCAGTGCCCCAAGCGCTGCTTCAGGAAGGCGCACGTGTCCGCGGCCGTGGCAAGATCGACCAGGAAATCGGTCGCCTCGCGGTGGGTGGGAAGCCCTTCGACGTCCTTTGCATACGCGTCCCAGGGCAGTCCCTTGCGGGCGAAGAAGGCGTTGATCGCATCGAGCTGCTCGCGCCGGAGCTGCGACTCCTTGCGGGCCTCGCCTTCGGCCTCGCCCTCGACGCGGCCCTCGACACGGCCTTCTTCACGGCCTTCGTCGGCCCAGACTTCCCAGAAACGCTTGCGTACCACCTCGGGGTTGCTCATGAGGACCTCCTTCGGCCGGAGCACCTCGTGCAGCCTCTCGGCCATGTCGCGCCGCCCCTCGGCACATGCATAATGATAAAGCACCGCGCCGAGGAGTTCCACTTCCCGCAGGCCCCAGAAGGGGCGCAATCGGTCGAAGATACGTGCGAACTCCGCGCCGGGAAGGCCTTTCATGAGGGCCCAGACGACGTGCAAGAGCGCGCACGCCAGATTGTCGGGCACGGAGAAGTCCGCGTCCCCCAAGTCGAGGAAGTTGAGGACGCGGAAGCGGAAGTCCGGCAGCAGCCCCTCGAGATCGTCGCTCGCGGCAATCACCTCCGCGAGCCGTGTGGCGCCCGTCCAGGGCTCTTCTCCGGTGTAGAGGACGAGCGGCAGAATGGGGGGGACGCGGAAGGCGCTGCTTCGCCTGACCTCGACGCTCGCGGCGCTGTAGTGCTCGTGCCAGACGGCGTTCATGTAGAAGGAGAGCCGGAGCGGCATGGCGTGGTCGACGGAGCTCTGGTGCTCGACGAGGAGGAACACGAAGAGGTCGCCGTTGGCGAGCGGGACCCGCCAGAGCACATCGTGCTCGCCCTCGCGCAGCGTCTCGGTGATGTACTTGCGCTTCAGGAGCGCCGCGCCGTCGAACCGGAGCCGCGGCGTGAGAGCGCCGGTCGGGGCGAAGGCGGCGACGAAATCGGCGAAGGTGCGCCGGTCCTCGAGCAGCAGCACGAAGGCGTTGCCCTCGTGCTGCGGCGCGTAACGAACGTCGTTGTCGTGTTCCACGCTTCCTCCTCGTGTGTGGCGTCCTCGTGCGTGGGGTGAGAGCAGCCCCAAGGTCCTGCGCCGGTGGTAGCGCATGGACGAAGCGACCGCAAGGAAACGCTTTTCGGCCCGGGGCGCAGGAGGAAAGACATTGCCTTGGTTGAGAGGCAGACGCCGGATCGGCGCGGCCGGCGTCACTCCTTCGCCGCGCCGCCGTCGCGCCAGCGCGTGTAGAGATCCAGCGCCTCGCGGTGCGTCGCGAGCGGCGCCACCGTGGCGCGCAGGCGGAAGCGCGCCGTCTCCCCCGTTGCGAGGTCCTTGCCGCCGAGGCTCAGATACAGCGAGTTGTGGCCCGCGACCGAGTCGGGGGTGCCCGGCCGCGTGTACGTGCTCTCGAGGGCAAAGCAGTCGTCGGGCCGGGCGAAGAGCAGCACGGAGACGCCGCTCTCCGGATTGCGCGAGCCGAGGAGCGGCGCGGCGTAGTGCCTGCCGGCCGCGAAGTGGACCGGGTTGGGCGGGCGCTCCCACCTGCCGTCGAAGAGAAGCCTCGTGGCCGCGTTGTCGCGGGGAAACGCGAGGTAACAGCCCTCGATGAAGGGCGCGGCCGTGGGCTCGTAGAGCACGGGGTCGGGCCGGCCGCCCTGGTGCAGCGTGTCCTTGATGAAGAGGAAATGCCGGAGCGCCATCGCCGGGTACGAAGAGACGAAGATCTCGAAAGCGGGGAGCGGGGCCTTGGCCGTGCACTCCAGGGCGAGGTCGATCGAGCGCGCGTCGCCCAGCGTGAATCGTCCGACGATTTCGTAGGGCCGCTCGGGCGCCGCCTCCCACACGATCGCGAGCTCGGTTTTCTGCGCGTTGAGCTGCGCGCGGTGCGGCGCCGAGCGCGCGTCGGGAAAGCGCGTCGGGCCGGCGAAGACGCGGTAGAGGCTCAAGATGCCGGGAAGCGGCGGGTCGTTGGCGAGCTCGGCGCCGGTGGCCGCGTCCGTGAGCTTGACGACGCCCTCGGAGGCGCCGTCGGCGCGGATCGTGCCCTTGAGCGCTCCGGTGTCGAACGTGAAATAGCCCGGCGCCGCCGGCGCGAACGTGAGATCGGCGGGGGCCGCGCACACGAACGTCAGAAGAACGGCGGCGGCGCTCATGGCGTCAATCCTCCTTGCCGGCCCGGCCGTCCGGCGCGGCGCGCGGCGGCGCGCTCAGAACGACAGCAGGCAGTGCCAGATGTACACGTAGGCCAGCGCGTCGTTCTTCTCCCACATTCCCTTGATCAGATCCTCGCGGGTGAGCTGCGTCGGCAGCTCCTTGCGCTTCTCCTCCCAGGGGATGCACACGCCGGGCGGGCGCTTCTGCGTTTTCTTGGCCATCGTCGTACTCCTCCGGAATCGATCCTCAGTACTGCCCGTACTCGCGCGCGGCCTCGGTGAAGGCCTGCATGTTCTCGACTCTCGCGTCGTCCTGGACGATCGCGCTGGCATCCATGATGTAGCCGCCGTCGCGCGCGACGCCGTCGATGATCTTCTTCACGCACGCGCGCACCTCGTCGGGGCTGTTGTAGGCGAGCATGGCGTTCGGCACGCCCCCGCTCAGGCAGAACTTCCCGCCGAGCGCCTTGTGGACGTTGAAGATGTCGCCGCGGTCGACGTGGTAGATGATGCTCTTCTCGGGCAGCTCGGCGAAGGCGGCAAGATGCGCGTCCCAGCTTCCCTCGGCGTAGAAGAGCACCTGGTGGCCCTTGCTCCAGATCTCCTGGATGATGGGTTTGAGCGTGGGCCAGTAGATCTTGTCGAAATGCTCGCGCGACACGAAGGGCACGCAGCCGCGGTGCATCCAGATCGAGATCGGCACCTGCTTGGCGGGGTCGGCGCCGGACAGCGCCACCCACGCAAGGTGCGGCATGAGCGCCTCGCAGGCGGCGAGCACCTTCTTGGGCTGCTCCATGAGATCGTTGATGAGGCCGAGGTAGCCGCGCAGCTTGTCGGCCAGGATGTCCATGGGCGCCTTGAGGATGCCGGCGATCGCCGAGACCGTGCCGCACTCGGTCCTGAGGCGCTGGCCCTGGCCGCCGAAGCCGAAGAAGTAGCTCATCATCGCCATGCCGCCCTTGAGGAACGACAGGTTGTTGCGGAACGTGGCCGGCGCGCCGATGGCGGTCACGTCGGCCGAGACGCGCGGCAGCCAGACGTTGAAGAGAAACCCCGTGGGGTCCTCGATGAGCGCATCGTACTCGTCGGCGCGCATGTAGGCGTTCTCGGGCTGCGGCTCGCGGTACTGGAATCCCGTGTCGGGCGAGATGTCGATGCCCGGCACGGCATAGTATTTCAGGCCGATCGCCTGCGTGAGGCCGGTCCAGACGTAGACCATGTTGCCGACGACGGCGTCCCAGTCGAACGCCGCGGCGCACTTGCAGGCGGCGTCGAAGGCCTTCTCGTAGTCGTGCGTCACCTCCTGGCACGTGTAGCCGGCGTACTTGGCGGTGAACTCGGCGACGAAGGGGCGGATCGGCACCATATCGGGCTTCTCGTTGCGCATTGCCGTCGTGTAGCGTGCGAGCCGCGCCTGGTACAGCTTTTCCTTGTCGTTGGACATAGCGTCGTGCTCCTTTCGCGGAAACGAGCCGGTCTTCTCCCACATGATACTTGAGACCGGGCGCGGGCACCAGCCATCCGGTTGGAAAAGACCGGCCGCCCCGAGGGCATCCCGGAGGGGAAGACCGGCCGCCCGGGAAGCCGCCCGGCAGGTGCAACCGGGGCGTTCTGCTACAATTGGCGCGGGAGACTCCTCCGCCCATGAACCGCCGCGTGCTCTTCCTGTACCCGCCGCACACGCGCAACACGGAGCCGCCGCTCGGCGCGGCGCTGCTTGCGGCCCTCCTGCGCTCGTGCGGGGCGGAGGCGCGCGTCCTTGACCTCAACGCGGGCGCGGCCCCCGCGCTCGCCCTTTCCGCGCCCGATGCGCCCGACGCGCGCACGCATCGCGCGGTGCTGCACGTCGGCGATTCGGTGCTCGCCCTGCAGGGGCCGGCCGGCTACGCATCGCCCTCGCGGTACCGCACGCACGTCGCGCACTACGCGGCGGCGCTGCGGGCCTGCTCCCGCGGCGAGCCCTGGGAGCTGACCCCGGGCGATTTCACCGATCGCCGCTGCCCCGACTTCGACGCCGCGCACATCGCGGCCTTCATCGACGAGCCGGAGCGCGTGCCCTTCCATTCCCGCTTCGCGGAAGTCGTCGGCCCCGTCCTGCGGGCGTTCGATCCGGACACGGTGGGAATCTCCGTGGTGTTTCGCTCCCAGTTGCTTCCCGCCGCGGCGCTCGGCGGGTGGGTGCGGCGCGAGCGTCCAGGCGCGGCGGTGATGCTCGGCGGCGGTTTCCTTGACGCCCTCCCCGATGAGGCCTGCGCCATGCTTGCGCGGCGCCTCGGCGCGGTCGTGCGGGGCGATGGAGAGCCGGCGCTCTGCGAGGCGTTCGGCCTGGCGCCGCCCGAGCCGGGCCTCTTCCGCGATCCCGATTTCGGGGATCTCGATCTCGATGCGTATTTCGCTCCCGGCCGCGTCCTGCCGCTGGCGACGAGCCGCGGGTGCTACTGGCGGCGGTGCGCGTTCTGCGACGAAGGGCGCCGGGCCTTCGCGATGGACCGCCCCCGCGCGCTTGCGGCGCGGCTCGCGCGCCTCGCCGCGGCGCACGCTCCCGCGTGCTTCCACTTCACCGACAACGCGATTCCGCCCGCCTGCCTGCGCGTGCTCGCCGAGGAAGGAAGCCCGGCGCCGTGGTTCGGCTTCGTGCGCGCGCGGCCCGAGCTCGAGGACGCGGGCTTCGTCCGGGCCCTGGCGGCCTCGGGCTGCCGCATGCTGCAGCTCGGTCTCGAAACCCCCGTCCCGCGACTGCTTGCGGCGCTGCGCAAAGGCGTCGATCCGGAAGGGTACGGCCCGATCCTGCGGAACTGCGCCGATGCGGGCATCCGGAGCTACGTCTACCTCATGTTCGGGCTGCCGGGGCAGACGCCCGAAGACTGCGAGGCGGCGCTGGATCTGGTCGCGTCGCAGCCGATCGATTTCCTCAACGCATCGATCTTCCGCCTGCCGCCCGGCGCCGCGATGAGCGCGAACCCGGAGGCGTGGGCCATCGGCGCCTTCAAGGAGGATCGCGGGCCGGGCCTGTACCACGAGTGGGCCGCGGACGGCATGGACCTCCGGCAGGTCAGGCGATGGCTCGCGCAGCGCTTCAAGCGCCATGCGCACGCGCGGGCGGCGCTCGCGCGCACGCCGCCCTTCTTCAAATCCAACCACGCGGTCTTCTTCTGACGGCCGGCGGGGACGCCGCGGGAGGGGCTACGCGTGGTTCCGCAGCTTGAGATCGATGGGGTGGGGGTTGAGATACCACTGCGCCGCGAGATACGGCTCGCCGTACGTGCGCACGCAGTGGTTGATCAGCGTCACCGGCACGATGAGCGGCACGTAGCCGCGGTGGTAGTTGCCGATGACCTCGAGCAGCTCGGCCTTCTCGTCCGCGGTCAGCACCTTCTTGAAGTAGCCCATGGCGTGCTGGAGCACGTTGACGTGCTTGCGCACCGACGCCTTGTGCGCGAGCGCGCGGGCAAGCAGCGCGACGTAGCGGTCGAAGGTCTCCTTGAGCGGCAGATCCTTGATGCGTCCGAGCAGGGCGCCCATCTCGTGCGCGAGCACCGGATCGTGCGCCATGAGGAGCAGCTTGTGGCGGGTGTGAAAATCGATGAGGGCGCCGCGCGTCCTGCCCTGCGCGACGAGGTCGCGCCAGCGCTGCATGGCGAAGATGCGCTCGATGAAGTTCTCCCGCAGCTCGGGGTCGTTCAGGCGGCCGTCCTCCTCGACCGGCAGCAGCGGGAAATGCGCCATGAAGGCCGCGGCCCACAGGCCCACGCCCTCGCGCCTGGGAATGCCGTTGCGGTCGTAGACCTTGACGCGCTCCATGCCGCTGCTCGGCGAGTTCGCCTTGAATACGAACCCGCAGAGGTCCTCGGCTTCGAGCTCGGCGAGGCGGCCCTTCGCCCACGCATGCATGCGGTCGGTCATGTCGACGCCGGTCTTGATCGTCACGAGGCGCACGCCGTGCGGCGTGTCGGCAAGGTGCATCGGCTCGCGCGGCACGGGGAGGCCGCACTCGACCTCCGGGCAGACGGGCACGTACGCGACGTGCTTCCCGAGCTCATCCCGGAGGTACCGGTCGAGCTTGTGCTGCCCGTCGTACCTGACCTTCTCGCCGAGAAGGCATGCGCTTATGCCGAGCTTGATCTTCGTTTCCACGGGTGGTCCCCCTCCATGAGCGCGTGCGCGAGGATCGACCGACGAACTCGGGCGGCACGCCTCGCTCATGCCGCGTACCGCAGGACTTGCAGCTCGATATCGCCGCGAGCCTGGCTCAACATGCCATCGACGCGTTGCATGACGGGGTCCTCGATGACATACTCCCCGCAACACGCGCACTGCAGCACGGGGAGCCCCTTGAGAATGACGATAGTCGAGTCGCCGACCTTGAACGGCAGGTCCGTGACGATGGTGTGGAGCGCCGCGCCGCACGTATGGCACGTCATGGCTTCCTCCTTCGCTTCAGTGTTTCGTCCCACTCCCCGGGATCCGGGGCGTAGGCCGTGATGACACGAACGTTCCCGCCGAGAGTGTCGGCGGCACACAGGATGTGGATCGTGCGATTTCCCTGTTGCGCGAAGACCAGGTAGCTCGGCAGGTACCTGTCCTCGGGATACGACGCGATGACCTCGTATCCGGGCGCGGCGTCCAGAACGGCTTGCCGGGTAATGCCTCGTGTTCTGAGCCGCATGTTGACGTGGTACGTCCAGAAGATGCGACGTGCATTCACGCACTCACGAATGAACGCAAGGGGGTCGAGCGGGATCTTGCGGTCAGCGCACATTCGCATTCACCTCACCGCGGCGGCCGGCCGCGCGCTCCGCATCGGGCCGGTCCAGGGGCAGCGCACGGGTTGTCGCCGCCCTCATGATGCGCCGGCAGGTCTTCCACCGCAAGCTCACGTTCTCCGTACGAACCAATCCGCGTAGCTTCGCACATCACGGCCGTTCAGGACGTGGACGAGCCTGAGCTGCCTGAGCGTCTGGCCGCTGAAGCGCGAGGCGGGCAGGTGCACGAGGCGCCTGCCGAACATGCGCGCGACGCGGCGCCACACCGCCGTGGGGGGGACGGGGCTCAGGAAGGCGATGCGGCGACAGCGGCTGTACATGCACGCGGCCGCGATGAGGCGCTCCTCGAGCGTGTCGGTGAAATCGAGGTGCGCATCGGACCAGATGTCCGGCATGATGCGCGGCGGGTAGATGAGGAGGACGCCCCCGTACTGGGCGCGGCCGATGCCGGGCCCGATCATGTCGTCCAGATAGCTGGTCGCGTAGAGGATGAGCGTCGATTCCTCGGCGTACTCCGGGTACCAGGTCGTGCGCCAGGGGTACTTGCGCGGGTCGGCGGGCGTGTCGAAGAGCATCACGACGCAATCCAGGTCGCCGCGGGCCGGCGGGTTGATCTTGACGTAGATGTCGCCGCTCCAGAAATGCCTGACCGTCTCGCGGATGTCCAGCCCGTCCTTGAGGCTCGTCGAGAACTTCTCGGTGCGGGCGAGGTCCAGGCCGGCGACCGTCTTGGCCTGCTCGAGGACGTGGCTCCGGAAGCGCTCGATGGCCTTGTCCTCGGGGATGAACGAGCACATCGCGTGCGGATCCCAAAGGATGCGCCACTTGCGCCGGTCGATGGCGGGCGGCCGCGGCGTGAGCTCGAGCGTGCGCCAGGGAAGCGACGGCCCCGGGAGGCGGCTCACGGCGCGCACGATCCGCCGGTCGGGAAGCCGCGCCTTCTCGATGCCGAAGTCGATGTCGGGATACTCGAGCCGGCGCTGGTAGGGATACGTGCGCGATGTCTCGACCATCTGGAGCGCGAAGGAGTCGCCGGCCGTCTGCTTGGCCGCCACGGCGAGCGTGTAGAGGTCCGGCGTCAGCCGATGCGCGATGAGGCTCAGGTTGCGCACGTACTTGAGGTACAGCCCCAGGGCGTGCGGGCTCAGATCGGCGCCGAGCGTTGTGTGGCGCGCGCGGTAACGCCGGCGCGTCTCGAGCAGCATGTCCTTGACGCCGTCGATCGTAAGGTTCTCGTCGTCCTCGAGCTCCGCGCGCGCGCGTTCGTACAGGCCGGTGATGTAGGGAAGCTCGCCCAGGACGAAGAACAGCGTCTGTCCGCTCACGCGGCAGATGCGCGTGGGCTCGATGAGGTCGCCCTCGGCCGGCTGCGCGTCCGGATCGAGATACGCCTGGCGGAGCCACGGCCACTCGAGCAGCGAGCAGACGCAGAGAATCGAGCCGAAGCGCGTCTCGAGGCGCCTGAGCGCGGCCGCCATGGTGCGCACGCGGTCCTGCGGCTGGCCCTCGGGCAGGGGCGGAACGGCAGGCAGGCAGGCCGCGGCGAAGCGCGCGAGCGGCACGCGCTTGAGCGCGTAGGCGTCGGGGAAGAGCGTGCCGTAGGCCTCGTACGAATCGGTCTCGAGGTCGATGAAGGCCCGCGGTATGCGCTCCTGGAGCGCGATTCTGAGCGCCGCGATCACCCCCTGGCAGGGATCGATGGGCACGACGCTGATCGTCCCCTCGGCGCCGCCGCGCTCGCGATCGGCGGACCAGGCCGTCGATTCCTGGGTCACGACGGTGATCGCCGGGAGATGCGCGATGGCGGCCTCGACATCGCGCTGGAAGGACGGGGGCAGCGGCACGGCGAGGCAGTCGAAGCGTTCATCGAGCATGAGGCGCCTGACCTCGAGCGCGAAGTCGCCGCTCCCGTGCACGATCGGCGCGACCGCGATGCGCGGGCTCAGGCGCAGGACGGGGTCAATCATTGCCGCCGGGGCTCGTGCCGCCCTCATCGCCGTCCGGATCATCGGCGCCGGGCGTGTCTTCGACGTCCGGATTGAGAGGGTCGTCGGGCCTGAGGAAGAAGTCGCCCAGGCCGAGCGGCGGCACCTCGCTTCCGAGACTCCGCTGCCGCGCCTCGGACAGGGCCTTGAGGTCGAGCGCATCCTCGCCCAGGCAGCGCTCGACGGACTCGCGCCACACCTTGTCCTCGGCAAGCGGGTGGCCCTTGCGCTGGGCCAGGCGCTTGACCGCGTACTTGAGAATGTTCATGCCGTCGCGCGGCGAGAAGTCGAGGCGCAGCGCGTGCGCCTGCTGCAGGAAATCGACCGTGAGGTCGAGGATCTGCCCCGCGGCGAACGGCAGATGGTACTTGAGGATCGCCATCTCGTCGGCGCGCTCGGGGAAACCGATCTTGAGCGTGGGCTGCAGGCGGCTCAGGATGTAGTCCGGGATCTCGTACGTCGCATCGTCCTCGTTCATGGTCACGGCGCAGCGGAAGTCCGGATGCGCGCTCACCGTGATGCCCGCGATGATCGACTCGACGAACCGGCGGTGGTCCAGCAGCGGCGCCAGGCTCGCCCACGACTTCTCGTTCATGCGGTTGCCTTCATCGAGAACGCACACGCCGCCGCGGATCATGGCGGTGACGAGCGGCGATGCGTGGTACGCGATCGTGCCCTTCTCGGCCAGGACCGGCGTCACGAGCAGGTCCTCGGGACGCGTGTCGGCCGTGCACTGGTAGATGTAGACCTCCTGGCGCCTGAGAGCGCCCGCGGCCGTGGCGAGCGTCGTCTTGCCGATGCCGGGGACGCCCAGAATGCGCGGCGCGAGCGGCAGGTCGTCCTTGTCGGTGACGAGCCAGCAGGCGAGGAGCTGCGTGAGGACCTCCTCCTGCCCGATCCACTGCCCCGTGAACGGCTGCGGGTGCGCGAGCGCGAGCGTCACGCCCTGGATGACGACGGTCTGGGCCGCGCCGTCCGCGGCGGCCGGAGCCGCGGCGCGCGCCGGCGAGGTCGGCTTAGAACTCTGCATTGCGGGGTGTCCTCGGAAAAAGGATCGCGTCGCGGATGTTCTGCATGCCGCTTGCGAACTGGACCAGGCGCTCGAACCCCAGGCCGAACCCGGCGTGCGGCACGGAGCCGAACCGGCGCAGGTCGCAGTACCAGGAGTAGGCCGCGGGATCCAGCCCCGCGCTCCGCATGCGTTCCTCGAGGACGTCGAGCCTGTCCTCGCGCTGGCTCCCGCCGATGATCTCGCCGACCTGGGGGATGAGCACGTCCATGGCGGCGACGGTCTTCCGGTCGTCGTTGAGGCGCATGTAGAACGCCTTGATCTCCTTGGGATAGTGCATCACGATCACGGGCCCCTTGAAGACCTCCTCGGTCAGGTAGCGCTCGTGCTCGGACTGCAGGTCGGCGCCCCAGTGGACCGGAAACTCGAACGTGACGGGCGCCTTCTCCAGGATGGCCACGGCCTCCTCGTAGGCGATTCGCGTGAACGCGCTCTGCGCCAGGCGCTCGAGCGTCGCGCGCACGGTGTTGTCGATGCGCTGGGTGAAGAAATCGATGTCCTCGCCGCAGTGCTCGAGCACGTGCGCGAAGAGGTAGCGCAGGTAGTCCTCCGCCAGGGCGGCGTCGTCATCGAGGTCCGCGAAGGCCATCTCGGGCTCGATCATCCAGAACTCGGCCAGGTGGCGGCGGGTGTTGGAGTTCTCGGCGCGGAAGGTCGGCCCGAAGGTGTAGACGTTGCCGAGCGCGCACGCGTACGTCTCGGCCTCGAGCTGCCCGCTCACCGTGAGCCCGGTGCGCTTCCCGAAGAAGTCCAGGGCGTAGTCGACGGGCGCGCGGCTCCCGGCGAGCGCCGCGAGGTCGAGCGTCGTCACCTGGAACATCTCGCCCGCGCCCTCGCAGTCGCTGGTCGTGATGATCGGCGTGTGAATGTAGATGAAGTTGCGCTCGTGGAAGAACGTGTGCGTGGCGTAGGCGAGCGCATCCCTGAGGCGCGCGATCGCGCCGAAGGAATTCGTGCGCGGCCGGAGATGCGCGATCTCCCTGAGGACCTCGAACGACATCTTCTTCTTCTGGAGCGGGTAGGTCTCCGGGTCGCAGGCGCCGATCACCTTGACGGCCGCGGCCTGGACCTCGACCGCCTGTCCCTTGCCCTGCGACCTGGCGAGCGCGCCCGTGACGCTCACGGCGGCGCCCGTCGCGAGGCGCAGGATTTCCTGCTCGTAGTTGGGGAGCGTGCTCGGCGCGATGACCTGGAGGTTGGCCATGCACGAGCCGTCGTTGAGCTCGATGAACGAGAAGCCTCCCTTGGAATCGCGCCGCGTGCGCACCCAGCCGGCGGCGGCGACCTCGGAACCGTACGCGCTGCTTCGGAGCAGCTCCTTGATCAACTGGCGTTTCATGCGGCAGCAATCCTTCCGGGCACCGGCGGCGGCCGAATCCCTCATCTCGCGGCGAGACCGTCGAACACTCTGTTGTAGTGGGTTGCGCGGGTTTTTGCAACCTCGCGCGGCGCGCGCGGCGTCAGGAGGACGTGCGCAGCCGGCTCTTCCGCATGCCGTACGCGCAGTAGATCGCGAGCCCGACCGCAAGCCACACGGCGAAGCGCAGCCAGGTCACGCGCGGAAGCTCGAGCATGAGGTAGCCGCTCGTCGCGATCGCGCCGAGGGGCACCCACGGGACGAGCGGCGCGCGGAAGGGGCGCGGCCGCGCAGGGTCGGTCCGGCGGAGGACGAGAATCCCCGCCGCGACGAGCATGAAGGCGAAGAGCGTCCCGATGTTGCAGAGCTCGACGATCTCGTTGATGTTGGCGCAGCCGGCGAGCACGGCGACCGCGACTCCCGCGATGAGCGTGTTGATGTGCGGGGTGCGATAGCGCGGGTGCACGCGCGCCGCCCACGCGGGGAGGAGCCCGTCGCGCGCCATGGCGAAGAAGATGCGCACCTGCCCGAACTGGAAGACGAGCAGGACCGATGCCGTGGCGATGACGGCGCCGAACGAGACCAGGCCCGCCGTCCACGTGAGCCCCCGCGCCACGAACGCATCGGCGAGCGGCTCGGCGGTCCCCAGGCTGTGCCAGGGGACCATGCCCGTCAGGACGAGCGCGACGGCCATGTAGATCACGGTGCAGACGCCGAGGCTCGCCAAGATCGCGATCGGCATCGTGCGCTGGGGGTTGCGCGTCTCCTCGGCCGCCGTCGAGATCGCATCGAAGCCTATGTACGCGAAGAAGATGATCGCCCCGCCGCGCGCGATGCCGGCCCACCCGCCGGGCGCAAACGGGGTCCAGTTCGCGGGGGTGACGTAGCAGGCGCCGATGGCGATGAACACCGCGAGGATGGCGAGCTTCACGATGACCATGATCGTGGTGACGCGCGCGCTCTCGCGAATGCCGATGACGAGGAGCCACGTGAGCAGCATCACCACGGCGAAGGCCGGCACGTTGAAGACGATGGGAATGCCGGCGAGCCGCGGCGCGGTTTCCAGCGCCTCCGCCGCGTGCCTGATCGCCGGCGATGCCGCGGCGGCATCGATGCCCTGCGCCGCCGCCGCCGCCAGCTCCCGCGCCGCCTGGACCGCCGAGCGGTAATCGACGCCGAGCCAGGCCGGAAGCTCGAGGCCGAAGCCCTGGAGGAGCTGCTGGAAGTAGCCCGACCACGAGATCGCCAGCGCGACGTTGCCGACCGCGTACTCCAGGATCAGGTCCCAGCCGATGATCCACGCGACGAGCTCGCCGAGCGTGGCGTAGGCGTAGGTGTACGCGGAGCCCGAGACGGGCACCATGGCCGCGAACTCCGCGTAGCACAGCGCCGCGAACGTGCACGCGACGGCGACGAGCGCGAAGGACACGACCAGGGCGGGTCCGGCGCCGGGGGCGCTCGCCGAGCCCGCGACGGCGGTGCCGATCGTCGAGAAGATGCCCGCGCCCACGATCGCGCCGATGCCCAGGCACGTGAGCTGGAACGGTCCGAGGACGCGCGGGAGCCGGCGCTCCGGCTCCTCGGTCTCCCCGAGGAGCCGCGCGAGCGGCTTGGTGCGGAAGAGGCGCTTCATCGGCCGGCCCGGGCGCTCACGGCTCGCCGCCGTACCGCTTCAGCCGGTAGAAGAGCGTTCGCCGGCTGATGCCGAGGAGCGCGGCCGCCTCCGTGCGGTTGCCGCCGGTCCGGCGCAGCGCCTCGCGGATGGCGCGGCGCTCGGCCTCCTCGACGCTCACGACCGGCGCGCCGTCCGCGCGCGCAGCGGGAGGCGGGCCGCCCGTGCGGAGCTTCTCGGGCAGGTGCTCGGGCAGGATGACCGCGCCCGCCGACAGGATCGCGGCGCGCTCGATGACGTTGGCGAGCTCCCGCACGTTGCCGGGCCACGAGCAGGCCGCAAGCAGCGCCTGCGTCGGGGGCGACAGGCGCGCCTTCTCCTTGCCGGCGCGCTGGAGAAACAGGCGGATGAGCTCGGGAATGTCCTCCGGGCGCTCTCTGAGCGGCGGCACGTGCACGTGGAACACGTTGAGCCGCCAGAAGAGATCCTCGCGGAAGCGCCCCGCGGCCGCCTCCTTCTCCAGGTCACGATTCGTGCACGCGATGATGCGCGCATCGGCGTGGCGCGTCTCCGATTCGCCGACCCGCTGGTAGGCGCCGTCCTCCAGGACGCGCAGGAGCTTGGGCTGCACATCGAGCGGCAGCTCGCCGATCTCATCGAGGAGCAGCGTGCCGCCCGATGCGGTCTCGAACCTGCCGCTCCGGCTGGCGTCGGCGCCGGTGAAGGCGCCCTTCACGTGGCCGAAGAGCTCGCTCTCGACGAGCGTGCGGGGGATTGCGGCGCAGTTGACCGCGACGAAGGGCCCCGCGGCGCGGGCGCTCCGCGCGTGGATCAAGGCGGCGATCTTCTCCTTGCCGGAGCCGCTCTCGCCGGTGATCAGCACCGTGGCGTCCGTGCGCGCGACCATGTCGGCCTCGCGCACGACGCGCGCCATCGCCGGGCTCGCCGCGACGAAGCCGGCCGGCAGCG
>JBFZCA010000507.1:0-10898 GCA_041308205.1 Planctomycetota bacterium
CGCGTCGCGAAGTCGGGCGCCGCCTGGAATGCCGCGCCGGTCTGGAGCACCGAGGACGCGACCTTCTTCATGCCATCGCCGATTCCGCACGGGAACTACCTGTACGGAATCGCGCGGGAGAAGAAGGGCGCGCTCGCCTGCATCGACATGCGGGACGGCAAGGTGCAATGGATGGGCGAGGGCGGCCTGGGCGAGTACGCGAGCATGGCGAGCGCCGGGGATACGCTGCTTGTCCTGACGGCGAAAGGCGTTCTGCTGCTCGTCGCCGCCGACCCGGGAAGCTGCCGGGTGCTCGCGCGCCTCGAGGGCGCCGGCGACGGCGTGTGGTCGCACGCGGCGCTCGCGGACAAGGCGCTCTTCGTCAAGGACAAGACGCACATCGCGCGCTACGCGCTCGAGGGCAAGTAGGACGCCGGCGTGGTCGACCCCGCGTCCGGGGGCAACGCGCAGTCCCGCGGCGCGCGCGCTCCCTTCACTCGATCCTGCCGAGCGCCCGCAGGATGCCGTCGAGGATCGTCATGGGATGCGGCGGGCAGCCCGGGATGAAGACGTCGACGGGCAGGAGGTCGCCGGCGCCGCGGCGCACCTCGTCGTGATCCGCGAACAGGCCGCCCGAGATCGCGCACGCGCCGGCCGCGATGACGATCTTCGGCGCGGGCACGGCCTCGTAGGTCTTGCGCAGCGCGGACTCCATGTTCTTGGTGACGGGACCCGTGACGAGCAGGCCGTCGGCGTGGCGCGGCGCGGCCACGAACTGGACGCCGAAGCGGCCCAGGTCGAAGACGACCGTCGTCAGGACGTTCGTGTCGGCCTCGCAGGCGTTGCAGCCGCCGGCGCTGACCTGTCTGAGCTTGAGCGACCGGCCGAAGAGCCGCCGCGCCTCCGCGCCGAGCGCATCGGCGCGAGTCCGGCCCTCGGCCGTGATGACGAGCTGCTCGCGCGTCCGCCCGCAGAGGCGGTGGTCGCGGCCGAACGCGATCCCGCCGCCCGGGCAGAGCCTCTCGCACTCGCCGCAGAAGATGCACCGCCCCGTGTCCAGGCTCAGGCGGCCGCCGGGGTCCAGCGCCAGCGCGTCCGCCGGGCACGCCTCGATCGCGGCGCGCGCATCGGCGATCCTCGAGTCATCGATCGCGGGCAGGCCGCGGAAGCGCTCGGGAAGAACGGGCGCGCGGCGCGGATAGCCGATCGTCCTGTGCTTCTGGCGAATGCGCGCGACGAGGGTCTTCCACATGCTCGTGCCTCACAAGTCGTGGCCGCAGTAGGACAGATTGAAGCTCTTGTTGCAGAGCGGGAAATCGGAGATCTGCTGGCCGCGCAGCGCCATGGCCAGGCCCATCCAGTTGTGGAACGAGGGATCGACGATCTTGTAGTGGGCGATGCGGCCGGCCTCGTCGGTGATGCACGCGTGGCAGATCTCCCCGCGCCAGCCTTCGACCAGCGCGACGGCGAGCGCGTTCGGCGCGCACGGCCCGACCGGCGCGCGCACGGGGCCCGCGCTCAGCATGTCGAGCTGCGACTTCAGGAACGCGATCGAGCGCTGGATCTCGAGCGCGCGCACGAACGCGCGCGCGAACACATCGCCGCTCCCGAACGTCGCGACGGGAATCTGCGCGTACCTGAAGATGCCCAGGGGGAAATCGTGGCGCACATCGCGCTCGATACCGCACGCGCGCGCGGCGGGGCCGACCAGGCCGAGCGCCTGGGCGGTCTCGGCCGTGACGGCGCCCGTGTCCTCGAATCGGCCCATGACCGAGCTGCTGTTCCAGAGGAGCTCGACCGCGCCGGCCGCATCGCGCTCCGCGGCCTTCAGGCGGCGCTCGAGGTCGTGCACGTGCTCGTCCGCGAGGTCGAAGGCCGCGCCGCCGGGGCGCACGAGGCCGCGGCCGAACCTGCTGCCGCAGATGACCGCGGTCATGTTGAGGAAATCGCCGCGAATGCGGCCGCAGTACGATGCGGTCGGCAGGAAGCCGACGTCGCCGGCGAGCGCGCCCAGGTCGCCGGTGTGGTTGGCGAGGCGTTCGAGCTCGAGCGCCACGCCGCGCAGCACATGCGCCCGCGCGGGCACGTGCGCGGCCGCGAGCGCCTCGATCGCCTCGCAGCAGGCGAGCGCGTGGCCGATGCTCGTGTCGCCGGCGAGGGTTTCCATGTACGGGAGCGTGCGCGCGTTCGGCCCGCCGCGGAGCCGCCGCTCGATGCCGCGGTGCTGGTAGCCCAGCGAGATCTCGAGGTGGAACACGTTCTCGCCGTGGCACTGGAACCGGAAATGTCCGGGCTCGATGATGCCGGCATGCACGGGCCCGACGGCGACCTCGTGGATCTCCTCGCCCTGCATGCGGAAGAAGTCCGTGACGCCGGCGACCGGCGCCTCGGCGCGCTGCCAGGCATCCTTGCCGTCGCGGTAGGCGCGATGGAAACGGATGGGCTTGAGCCACGGGTGGCCGCGCGGCACGACGCCCCACTGCTCGGCGATCTCGCGCTCGAACAAGTGCGCCTGCGGGCACTCGGGCGTGAGCGCGGGGTAGGAGTCGTACACCGTCGTCGCGGCTGCCTGCAGAATTCCGCCGTACTCCTCGGCCAGCACGGCGAGGAGGTGCACGGCGCCGCCCCGGGCGGGCCGCCCGAAGAGCGTCGCGATGCGGGCGCCGCCGTTCACGGCGTCGAGGATGTGCGCGCGGAACTCCGCGACATCGAGGTCGGGGATCCGATCGAGGGCCGCGATGCCGCCGGGTTCGAACATGAGCAACGGGCTGCCGCTCATTGCGCCGATCCTCCGAGTATGCGCGCCGCGGACGAGAGCATTTCCTGGAACGGCCGCGGCATCCACAGCCCGAGGACGAGCAGCAGCGCAAGCGGCGCGATGACGATCGCCCCCTCGAGAATGGATGCGCGCCGCGGGGCGGGCACGGCCGCGGGCGTTCCCCAGGCCATGTCGATCGCGTGCCGCAGGGCGCCGATGAAGACCACGCCGGCGCCGAGGAGGAAGATCGCGAGCGTGACGTAGGCCTTGGTTTCCGCCGCGGCCTTCACGATCAGGAACTCGCTCAGGAAGATCGCGAAGGGCGCCAGGCCGATCAGGGCCAGAATGCTGCCGAAGAGCCCCACGCCCCAGAGCGCATGCACCTTGAGGGCGCCCGTGATGCGGCGCATGTCGTGCGTGCCGTAGATCTGGCCCACGCGGCCGGCGCTGAAGAACCCGAGCGCCTTGCACACGGAATGGTTGAGCGTGTGAAACAGCGCGGCGAACGAGCCCAGCGGGCCCAGGCCCAGCCCCACGGCGATGATGCCGAGGTGCTCGACACTGTGGTAGGCGAGCAGCCGCTTGAGGTCGTGCTGCGCGAGAATGAACGCCGCGGCCAGGAGAATCGAGAAGAGCCCGAAGAAGACCAGGAGCCCGCGGCTCCAGCCGGCGTTGCCCGTTGCCGTCTCGACGATCGGGATGAAGCGCATGATGCAGTACAGCGCCGTGTTGAGCAGGAAGCCCGAGAACAGCGCGGACACGGGCGCGGGCGCCTGGCTGTGCGCGTCCGGCAGCCAGCTATGGAGCGGCGCGAGGCCGGCCTTCGTGCCGTAGCCCACGAGCAGGAAGATGAAGGCGAGCTTGACGACCCTGGGGTCGAGCCTGGATGCGATGTCGTGCACGTACGTCCAGTTGAGAAACTGCGCGCCGCCGGGGCTGCAGGCGGCGGCCGCCGAGCCCATGAGGAGCGTCCCCATGAACGCGAAGGCGACGCCCACCGAGCACACGATCAGGTACTTCCACGTCGCCTCGAGCGACACGGGCGAGACGTGGAGACAGATCAGGAAGGCCGTCAGCAGCGTCGTGGCCTCGACGCCCACCCACATGATGCCCAGGTTGTTGGAGAGCACGACGAGCGCCATCGCGGCGAGCGCCCCGTACCAGAGCGCGCCGAAGCGCCGCGCGCGCCGCCGCGACAGCGGCATCGGCTCGGCGCCGAAGTACACGCGCGCGAAGACCGAGCTCAGCGCGAAGATGAGCATCATCACGGCGAGGTGGTAGGCCGAGAGCGCGTCCAGATAGAGCCACCGGCCCGCGGTGAGGAGCGGCCCGTGCGCGAAGACCTGCCAGACGACCGCGCCGGATGCGACGGCGATCGCCGGCACGCCCGCCGCCGTCACGGCGAGCACCGCGCGCGCCGACGGGAGCGCCAGGCACACGAGGCTTCCCGCGGCGGGAAGCGCGATGACGAGCCACAGGACATCGCCGGGCATGGGCACGCTCATCCTTTCAGGGCGCTCAGGCGGTCCGCATCGATGTGATCGAACTCCTGGCTGATGTGGTAGATCATGATCGCCATGACGAACACCGCGACGAAGACATCGAGCAGGATGCCCAGTTCGATGAGGAGCGGGACATCCTGGACGATCGCCAGGCCGAAGGCGGCGATGCCGTTCTCGAGCACGAGGTAGCCGACGACCTGCGTGATCGCCTTCTTGCGGCTCACGATCACGAACAGGCCGATCAGGATCGTGCAGATCGCGCCGGGCACGACGAGCGCGACCTCGGGCGCCGCGGCGGGCAGCGGCAGCTTGGCGCCGAGCCAGAACGAGATCCCGAGCAGCGCGAGGCCCAGGAGCAGCGAGAGGCCGGAGCCGACGTAGGGCTCGACCTCGCGCCGCACATCCGCGCCGCGCATGGCGTTCGAGAGCAGCCGCGGGAACACGGCGCCCTTGAGCGCGATCACGGCCGCCGCGAGAACCACGGTCCTGAGGGTCATGCCCGACGGGGAGACGAGCGGCAGCAGGCCCACGAGCACGCCCTGCACCGCGACGAGCCTGATGCAGAACGTCAGGCGGCTCGTGCCGAGGAGCGCCAGGTTGAGGACGAGCATCGCCGCCATGATGCCGTCGGTCACGCCGTGCATGCGGTCACCTCATGAGCAGAATCAGCGCGAGCACGGAGAGCGCGCTCGCGGCAACGAGCAGTTGCGGCACGCGCACCAGGCGCAGCCGCGCCATCGACGATTCGATTGCGCCGACGAGAACGGCGAGCAGGACCATGCCGGCCGCGGCGGCCGCGCTATCGACGGCCCACATGCCGGTCCTGACGGGGACGAGCACGCCGGCGAGCAGGGCCCCCAGCACCCACATCTTGAGCGCGGCGCCGTAGAGCACGTACGCGAGGTCGGGGCCGCTGTGATCGAGCACCATGACCTCGTGGATCATCGTCAGCTCGAGGTGCGTGGTCGGGTCGTCGACCGGAATGCGCGCGTTCTCGGCCAGAAAGACGATGAGCCACGCCACGGCGGCGAGGGCCAGCGCGGGCCCGAAGGCGGCCCATGCCTGCCCGTCGATCGCGCCCAGGCACGCGCTCAGCGAGAAACCGCCGTGCGCGCCGCGCGCGACCGCGATGATGCCGAGGAGCAGCGCCGGCTCGGCGAGCGCGGAGAACTGCACCTCGCGGCTCGCGCCCATGCCCTCGAAGCTCGATCCCGTGTCGAGCGCCGCGGCCACGATGCCGAAGCGCGCGACCGCGAGCAGGTAGACGACGAGGAGGAAGTCGCCGTCGAACGCGAACGGCGCGGGAGCCCCGCCGAACGGGACGAAGGCGAGCGCGAGCGTCAGGGCGGCGAGGCCGAGGGCGGGTCCGAGGCGGAAGATCCACGTGGTCGTGCGGCTGTAGACCGCGCCCTTCCGGAGGAGCTTGACGATGTCGAAGTACGGCTGCAGGAGCGGCTGTCCCGTGCGGCCGGCGACGAAGGCCTTGGTGCGGTTGATGATGCCGAGGAGCAGCGGGGCGAAGACGAGGGCCGCCGCGAAGTGCACCGCCGATTCGATCCGCATGGCCGAGCCTCACAACACGAACATGAGCAGCGCGAGCAGGGTCAGCGCGATGTAGAGGACGTACACGTGCACGCGCCCCTCCTGCATCCATCGCAGCCTGGAGAACAAGGAATCGACGAAGGCGAAGACCGGCGCGAAGATCCGCGCGCGGGCCGTGTCGTCGGCGTGCGTGGCGAACGACGCGCTCTTCGGGAAGAGCCCCTCGGGCGGCTTCAGCTCGGTGCGCACGCGCAGGAACAGACGGAAGAGGTCGAGGAGCGGCTGGGCGAACGACGATCCCGTGTACTGCATGCGCGGGTTCGGCGCGGCGTAGCCGCAATCCCACGTCGGGGCCCGCGTCACCGCGCGGCCGCGCAGGAGCAGCGTCCGGAAGAGCGCCGCGAGCGCGGTTGCCAGGAGCAATGCCGCGGACACGAGCGCGATCACGAGGAGGAGAATCCCGGCCTCGGCGAGCGGCTGCGCGAAGAGCTCGGGCGGCGTGCCGGTGATGATCCCCACGGCGGGCGCGAGGAACGGCAGCAGGGCGAAGGCGCCCAGGCCGATGGCGAAACACGCGAAGGCGAGCACGAGCATCGGCCGGCGCATCGCCGGCGGGCTCTCGTGGGCGCGCGCGGCTTCCTCGCTCCGGCCCTCGCCGAGAAACACGGTGCCGAAGGCCTTGGCGAAGCACGCCGCGGCGAGGCCGCCGATCAGGGCGAGCGCCGCCGCGAGCGCGGCCGCGGGAACGGCAATGCCGGCCCCGCCGAGCGTGACGCCCTTGAAGGCGCCGAGGTAGATCAGAAACTCGCTCGCGAACCCGTTCAGGGGCGGAAGGCCGCAGATCGCCACGGCGCCGACGAAGAAGGCGAAGCTCGTGATCGGCATGCGCGTGCTCAGGCCCCCGAGGCGCTCGATCGCGCGCGTGCCGGTGGCATGCAGCACGCTCCCCGCGCACATGAAGAGGAGCCCCTTGAACACCGCGTGGTTGAGGACGTGGAGCAGCGCGCCGGCGAAGCCGAGCGCGGCCAGCGTCCAGTTCCCGGCGCTCCACCCGAGGAGACCCAGGCCGAGCCCCAGCGCGGCGATGCCGATGTTCTCGACGCTGTGATAGGCCAGGAGGCGCTTGAGGTCGTGCTGGGCGAGCGCGGAGACGACGCCGAACAGACCCGAGACGATGCCGATGCCGATGAGCAGCCAGCCCCACCACGGCTCGGGCGGGCCGACGAAGCTCGTGCACCGCAGGAGCGCATACAGCCCGGTCTTGATCATCGCGCCCGAGAGCAGGGCCGAGACGTGGCTCGGCGCCGCCGGATGGGCCTCGGGAAGCCACACGTGGAGCGGGAAGAAGCCGGCTTTCGTGCCGAAGCCGATCACGGCGAGCGCGAAGACGAGCGCGGCGAATCCGCGCCCGGCGCTCCCGCTTCCCGCGAGCGCGCCGAAGTCGAGCGAACCCGCGGCCGTGCCGAGCAGGACGAACATTGCGAGCACGAACGCGGCGCCGATATGCGTCGCGACGAGGTAGGTCCACGCAGCCTTCCTGACCTCCTGCTTCTCGTGCTCGTGGGCGACGAGGAAGAACGAGGACAGCGACATGATCTCCCACGCGATCAGGAACAGAAGGCCGTTGCGCGCGACGGCGACCAGCGCCATGCCGAGTACGAGCGCGTTGAACCAGCACCACGCCAGACCCGTCCTCCCGCGCTCCCGGGGGAGGTAGCCGAAGCCGTACATCGCGGTCAGCGCGGAGAGGCCGAAGATCACGAGGCAGAAGAAGGCCGAGAGCCCGTCCATGCCGATCGTCAGGGTGCCGAACGGCATGTCCCACGGGAAGGAAACCTCGCAGGCGCCGTTCCGGTAAAGACACTCGATCGCGCTTGGAAGGCCGAGCAGCGACCCCAGGACGGCGCTGCCGGCGCCGAGCCACGTGCTTGCGGCGGGAGACGCGCGCAGCAGCGCGGCGCCCACGCCGCCGCAGAGCAGCACCGCACAGGCGAGCAGAAACCAGTCCATCATGGCGTGCCGGCCTCGTCGGACGGTACGGGGGCCGCGGCGGGGCGCTCCGCGAAGCCGATCTCGATGCGGCGAACCGCCGCGACGATCTCCTGCGGCTGGCCGCGGCGCTCGAGGATCGTCTTGAACTCCGCGTCCTGGAGCGCGAAGGCGAGCCGCGACAGGAGGTGGAGGTGCGTGCGCACCGTCGGGCTCACGAGCGAGAAGAGCGCGAACACGGGTTGCCCGTCCAGGGCCTGGAAATCGATGGGCTGCGCGAGGAAGCACAGGGTCACCTGCGGCGTCGGTACGCGCAGCACGATCGGGTTGCGCACGTGCGGCACGGCGATGCCCGCTCCCATGCCGGTCGAGCCGAGCGCCTCGCGCGCGATGAGGACGCGCAGGAGAAGCTCGCGGTCGACGTTCTCGGGAAGCGGCATCGCGCGCACGAGGGCCTTGAGCGCCGATGGCTTGTCCGCGCCCTCGAGGTCGTAGACGATGCCGCCCGCGGCCAGCGCCTCGCCGAGGCTCGGAAGAGGGCTCCCTCCCTCGGGCGTGGTTTCCCTGAGGATGGCGTCGACCGCGGCCACGCGGTTGGCGAGCGCCCACTCCAGGAGCTCGGTGCGGTTGAAGCGGTGCTGATCGTGGACCTGATAGGCGGGAAGGTCGCCCCGGGCCACCATGCGGTGAATCGTTCTTTCGGAAAGGTCCAAGAGCTTGGCTGCCTGCCGAACGGTGAGCTCCATACGAGATCTCCCTGAAAGAGACCAAGCAGGCAACGTTACAGGAAGGGGGGAGACGTGTCAATAATGCGTTTTACGGGGGCGAGAACGCGTAACTCCGGCGACTGCGCCGTCGAGAACGCGAGGCGCGCGAAGGTATCCGGCCGCGGAGGACACGCGCCGGCGGCGCGCGGCTACTCCTGGATCACGTCGAGCAGATCCTCGAGGATCTCGCTTGCCTCGATCAGCGCCCGGCCGTTGTGATAGGGGCCTTTCCAGGGGCCGGCCTTGTCGCCGCTCGGCGCGCCGTTCGGGAGGATGTCCGCGTGCCAGTCGCCGCGGCGCCCGTCGACCTGCCGCGCCGCGATCCAGTCGAGCGTCTTCCGGAAGCACTCGAAGTACGCCGGGTCGGCGGTCAGGCGGTACATCCACAAGGCGCTCAGCATGCACTCGGCCTGCACCCACCAGGTCTTCTGCCGCCGGTCCGCGGGCGCGTTGAAGGGTCCCGAATCGTAGAAACCGCCGTGCTCCGCGTCGTAACCGTAGGCGCGCGAGTAGTTGAAGAGCGCGTCGTACACGCCCATGAGCGGCGCGTTCGAGAGACCGAGCGCGTTGCGCGCGGCGATGAGCAGCCACACGTTTTCGAGGTCGTGGCCGTAGGACACGCGGTCGTACTCCGGCCCCGTGAGCGGCGTCCAGTCGCGCTCGAACTTGTCGGTGCACGCGCCGATCTCGCCGCGGACGACGGTCGAGCTCTGGATCAGGACGAGATCGTGGAGGCGCTCGCGCGCGAGGGGGCCGTTGGTTGCCGCGTAGTACGCCGTCAGCGCTTCCAGGAGGTGGAGGTGCGTGTTCATGAGCTTGAGGCCGGTCTCGACGCCCATGTAGTTGCGGCCGGTCGTCCTGGGCGTCCAGTTCGGCGCGAACGTCTCGATGTAGCCGCCGAAGTCGCGGTCGTACGCGTGGGTCTCGATCAAGTCCGCGAGCTTCATCGCGAGCGCCTTGGCCTCCGGGTCCTTGGATGCGAGGTAGTACTCCGAGAGCGCGTACAGGCCGAAGCTCTGGCCGTAGAGGTGCTTGTCGGGCAGGAGCGTGCGCGCGCCGGAGGAGTCGACCGCCCAGTAGAAGCCGCCGAACTCGTCGTCCCACATGCGGTCGCGCAGGAACTCGTAGCCGTGCGTCGCGGCATCGAGGTGCGCCTTCGTGCCGTAGACCGACCGCGAGAGGCGCGCGAAGAACCACATCGTGCGGGCCTGCGTGACGATGTACTTGTCGGCCGGGCCCCGGTAGACGCCCGCGGTATCGTGATTGAGCCGGTAGCCGCCGTGCTCGGTGTCGAGCGTGCCGGGATGCCAGAAGGGCAGGACGTTGCCCGTGAGGATGCGATCGATCTGCTGCTTGGCGGCGAGCACCGCATCGCGCGCGGGTTGCTCGGCGATGTCCTGCACGGCGCACGAGCACAAGAGCGACACGGCGAACATGGCGCAGCACGGTCTGAAGGTCATGGCGATCCTCGCGTTCTCCGCTCGATGCCGCCCCCGCGGCGCATCGTGGAGCCTCAACTGTAGCCAATCCCCGCCCCGCAATCCAGGGGGCGGCGCGGCCGCCGCGGCCGTCCGGTTTGCGGCCGGGGCGTTCCTTTGCTATGATGCCGCGTGCGGGCACGAGCCTCGCGCCTGCCTGCCGATCCTTCGGTTCCTGCGCGCGGCGGTCGCGGCGTCGAGGGGCGGCGGTGCCCGGGTCCGGCCGCGCGCGCTGAAGGTGAGACGATCCTCGTGCCCCCCTCTCACGCCCAGGTCAGGCTCGGCGTCGCGGCGGCGGTATTCGCCTTCGTCACGTGGGGGCTCCTGCCCGTCTACTGGAAAGCCATCGCGGTCGTGCCGCCGG
The DNA here is from genome assembly GCA_041308205.1 of Planctomycetota bacterium. Classification (GTDB taxonomy): domain Bacteria; phylum Planctomycetota; class UBA8108; order UBA8890; family UBA8898; genus UBA8898. The sequence goes on from JBFZCA010000507.1 coordinate 10,380, forward strand.
CCGAGATCCTGGCGCACCGCATCGTCTGGACGATGCTGTTCGCCGCGGCCGTCCTCGGCCTGACGCGGCGGTTCGGCGAAGTCGCCGCCGCGTTCCGGTCGCCCCGCGCGCTCGCGACCTTCATCGGCGCGGGCCTGCTCCTCGGCGCCAACTGGTTCACCTTCATCACGGCGGTCAACACCGGCCGCGTGTTTCAGTGCAGCCTCGGGTACTACATCAACCCACTGGTCAACGTGGCGCTCGGCAGCCTGTTCCTGAAGGAGCGCTTCCGGCCGTGGCAGCTCGTCGCGATCGCGCTGGCCGCCGCGGGCGTCGCGTACCTCACCGCGTGCGGCGGCGAGTTCCCGTCGATCGCGCTCATCCTCGCGCTGACCTTCGCGTTCTACAGCCTCGTCCGCAAGACGGCGTGCTACGAGGCGCTTCCCGGCCTCTTCCTGGAGACGGCGGTGCTGCTCGCGCCGGCCCTGGCGTACCTGGCCTGGGTCGGCGCCGCGCCGTGGACGGCGCCCGAGCGCGCCC
>JBFZCA010000508.1:0-5115 GCA_041308205.1 Planctomycetota bacterium
CCCATCGACGAGATCCTGGCGCGCATCGGCGCCGATGCCGGCCTGTGCCGCCACAGCGCCGACCGCGCGCAGCGCGCGCTGACCCTGCGCTTCAACTTTCCGGCGCGCGCGCACGAGCGCTTCGCGGCCGACCTCGATGCGATTCTCGGCCCGCTCGGCTGGACCTGGACGATCCACCCCGCGCCGAACCTCGAGGCCCTGCTCGCGCGCGCCAAGAAGGCGGTCGAGGACCGCGGCGGCGCCGCGCTCAAGGCGAGCGCCCACATGGATCGCGCCGAGGTCGTCGTGCGCGTCGCCGCGGACCTCGACCCCGCGGACGCCGCGGCGGCCCGCGAGGCGTTCGCGCGCGACACGGCGTTCGCGCTCGCGATCGAGGTGCAGCCCTCCTACTGCCTGCCGAAGACGGCGCGGCGCGCCGACGGCCGCCTGGAGATCAACGCCGCGTTCAACGCCATCGATCAGGCCTTCGCCGGCGCGCCCCACACGCCTTACAAGAAGAGCCTGGCCCACGGGCCGGACGGCGGCGCGATCGAGCTCGCGTTCATCTCGCCGGCCGTCGCCGAACGCTACCGCGACGTGCTCGATGCGCTCGGGCGCGACACCGGCTGGCCGATCCGGGCCGCCGCGGCGCCCAACCAGCACCGCATCAAGGAGATCGCCGCGACGCTCGCCCAGGAGTACGGCATCGCCGTCAGGAAGAACCCGAGCTACTTCGGCGCGCAACGCCTCCTGCGCCTGCCCGTGAACGACATCGTCGCGCCGGACAAGGCCGCCGAGCTCACGCGCCGCTTCGAGGACGCAACCGGCTTCACCCTCGAGCTCGTGAAGGAGTGACGGTGACCGCGCTCGACATCGCCATCATCGCCGCCAGCTTCGCCGCGACCTTCGCCATCGGCGGCGCGATCGCGCGGCGCCAGCGCGACGCCGCCGAGTTCTTCACGGGCTCGCGCTCCATCTCCTGGCCGCTCGCGTGCCTGTCGCTCATCGCCACCGAGACGAGCGCCATCACGTTCATCGCCGTGCCCGCCATGGTATTCTTCCACCGCAACGCCACGTTCCTGCAGATGGCGTTCGGGTATATCATCGGTAGGGCGCTCGTCGCCTGGCTGCTCGTGCCGCAGATCCGGGGCGGCAGCGTCACGTCGGTCTACGAGTACATCCACACCCGCATCGGCCCGCTCGCGGGGGCGCTCACGGCGTGCGTGTTCCTGGTCACGCGCTGCCTCGCCGACGGCGTCAGGCTCTACGTCACCGCGCTGCCCCTGTCGCTCGCGACGGGGCTGTCGATTCCGTGGTCGATCGCGATCATGCTCGCGGCCACGGCCGTCTACAGCCTGCTCGGCGGCATACGCGGCATCGTCTGGATCGACGCGATCCAGCTCGTCATCTACCTGGCGGGCGGCGCCATCGCGATCGCCATCATCGCGGGACGCATTCCGGACGGGTTCGCCGCCGGCATGGATCGGCTCTGGGCCGAGGGCATCTTCCGGGTGTTCGACTTCGACCTGCACCTCCACGGCTACACGTTCTGGGCGGGCATCATCGGCGGGAGCGCCTTCAGCCTGGCCTCGCACGGCACCGACCACCTCATGGCCCAGCGCTACCTCATGGTGCGGACGGACGCCGACGCCCGCAAGGTGCTCGTCGGAAGCGGCGTGTTCGTGCTGTTCCAGTTCGCGCTCTTCCTGTTCCTCGGCGCCTGCCTGTACGCGCTCTGGCCGAACGCGAAGCTCGCGGACAACAACGCGGTCTTCGCGAAGTTCATCGCCTCGGACCTGCCGTCCGGCGTGCGCGGCCTGATCCTGAGCGCGGTGTTCGCGGCCGCGATGTCGACGCTCTCGGGCACGATCAACGCGCTCGCGGCCTCCTCGCTCCAGGACGTGGCGGTCGCGCTCTTCGGCCTCTCGCGCGAGCGCGCCCGGAGCGTGGCGCTGGCGCGCCTCCTCTCGCTCGCCTGGGCGCTCGCCCTCGGAGCCTGCGCGTTCCTCTCGCCCACGGACAAGAGCGTCGTCGACCGGGTGCTCGAGATCGCGGCCATCACCTACGGCGGCATTCTCGGCATCTTCCTTCTCTCGCGCTTCGCGCGGCTCTCGAGCGCACCGGTCCTCATCGGCTTCTTCCTCGGGGTGGGCTTCTCGGCCTGCCTCGCCTTCGTCGAGCTCCCGCTCGCCGGCAAGGTCTTCTGGCCGTGGTACGTGCCGGGCGGCGCGTTCGTGACGATCGCGGGCGCGTTCGCGGCCGCGCCGTGTTTTCCGCGCCGAGGAACCGCTGCGCGGCCGCCGGCATAGCGCGGCGGCCCGTTGCCGAGCACGGGCCCGCGCGCGCATAATGAGAGGAACGAGGTGAGCACATGCACACGACGATTCTCCCGCGCGTTCTCGCGGTCGCGTTGCCGGCCCTGGCGGCGGTTGCAGCCGAGTCCCCGGCGCCGATCGACGCGGCAACGCTGGATGCCTGGTCGGCGCCCTATCGCAACTGGCACTACTCCCCCGACCACGTGATTCCCGCGGAGCCGCGGGTGCCGGGCCTGGAGAAGTTCGCATCGACCGACTGCCCGACGGTGTTCCAGCTTCCCGGCGACGAGAAGTGGCACATGTCGTTCATCGCCTTCGACGGGAACGGCTACAACTCCTTCGTCGCCGAGAGCGCGGACCTCGTGCGGTGGACGAACTTCCGCCTCGCAATGGGCTTCGGGCCCGCGGGCGAGTTCGACCACGGCGGGTGCGTCCTCGGCGCGTATCTCTACGAGTCGTGGGACATCAAGGCGCCGCGGCGCCTCGCGCGGCGCGACGGCAAGTTCTGGTCGCTCTACGGCTGCTACCCGCGCCAGGGGGCCTACGAGCTCAGGCCGGGATACGAGGGGCTCGCGGCCAGCGCGGACGGCCTGGCCTGGGCGCGCGGCAAGGACACGTACATTCTCTCCGTCCACGAGCCCGACGTCGGCGCGTGGGAGAAGGACTGCATCTACCAGCCCTGGCTCATCGCGCACGAGGGCGCGTTCTACGACTTCTACAACGCGGCCAACGGCGGCGTGGAGCAGACGGGCCTGGCGACATCGAAAGATCTGCGCGAGTGGACGCGCCACGCGGACAACCCCGTCATCCGCAACCGTCCGGGCGGCTACGACGAGCAGTTCTGCTCCGATCCGAAGGTGTTCCGGGACGGCGACCACTTCACGATGTTCTACTTCGGCGTCGGCCGCGGCGGCGCGCACATCATGTGCGCGTTCTCGCGCGACCTGCGCACGTGGACCGCGCATCCCGAGCCGCTCTACAAGGCGGGCGGCCACCCCCTGGGCCTGGACAAGACCTACGCGCACAAGATCTCGCTCGCCTACAACCCCGCGAACGACACCTTCTACATGCACTACTGCGCGGTCGGCCGCAAGGGTCGCGGCATCGGGCTCCTGACGAGCAAGCCGCTCCCGAGCGTCGTCCGGGTCCTCCCCGAGGATGCCGGCGCCCCGCCGCCCAAGGACATGATGAAGGCATCGCTCCTCGGCCGGGTCGATGCGGCGCGCGCGCGCTGGGAGGCCGACTACGCCGCGCTCGCGACGCCCGAGGCGATCGCCGCCTACCAGGCGCGCCTGCGCGCGAAGTTCATCGAGGCCATCGGCGGCCTGCCGGAGCGCACGCCGCTTGAAGCGCGCGTGACGGGCGTTCTCACGCGCGATGACTACCGCGTCGAGAAGATCGTGTTCGAGAGCCGGCCGAAGTTCTTCGTCACGGGGGCGCTCTTCCTGCCCGATCCGGCGCGCCGCCCGCCGCCCTACCCGGGCGTCCTCATCCCCTGCGGCCACGCCGACAACGCCAAGGCCTACGAGACGTACCAGACGATGGGCGCCGCGCTCGCGCGCCACGGCATGGCCGCGTTCGTGTTCGACCCCATCGACCAGGGCGAACGCTTCCAGATGCTCGACGCCGCGGGCAAACCCGTCATCGGCGGCACGACCGCGCATACGATGACGGGCATCGGGTGCATGCTGCTCGGCCGCAGCGTCGCGCGGTTCGAGATCTGGGACGGCATGCGCGCCCTCGATTACCTCGCGTCGCGGCCCGAGGTCGATCCCGCGCGCCTGGGCATCACGGGGAACTCGGGCGGCGGCACGCAGTCCTCGTACCTGATGGCGCTCGACGAGCGGATCAAGGTCGCCGCGCCGAGCTGCTACCTGACGAGCATGCAGGCGCTCCTCCGCACGATCGGCCCCCAGGACGGCGAGCAGAACATCTTCGGGCAGCTCGCGTTCGGCATGGATCACGCCGACTACATCATGATGCGCGCGCCGGCGCCCTTCCTCATCTGCGCCGCGACGAAGGACTTCTTCGACATCGCCGGCACGTGGGACACCTTCCGCTTCGCCAAGCGCCTCTACACGCGCATGGGGTTCGCGGAGCGCGCGGAGCTGATGGAGAACGACGCTCCGCACAACTACAACGCCCTCCAGCGCCAGAGCGTCCTCAGGTGGATGGCGCGCTGGCTCCTCGGCAGCGACGCGCCCCTCGCGGAGGGGACGATCGCGCCGTTCAAGGACGATGAGCTGCGCGCGACGCCCGCCGGCCAGGTGATGCTCCTTCCCGGCGCGCGCTCGACGTACGACTTCAATGCCGATGACGCCGCGGAGCTCGCGGCGAGACGCGCGCCGGCATGGACCGCGGCCTCCGCCGACGAACGCCGCGCGAAGGTGCGGGCCGTGACGGGCATCCGGCCGCTCGCGGAGATCCCCGAGCCGGCGATCGAGGAGCACGGCGAGGGGCGCTACGTCGTCGTCCGCGAGGACGGCATTCGCCTTCCCGCGCTCGTCTTCAACCCCGACGACGCCGCGCAGGGCGGCATCGCGCTCTACGTCGACGAGGGCGGCAAGGCCGTCTTCCTGGCCGCCGGGGGGCCGGGCGCGGCGCTCGGCGCGACGCCTCGCACGGTGTGCACCGTCGACATCCGCGGCACGGGCGAGACGCAGCAGACCGACCGGCCCTGGGCCGCCGACTTCGGCCCGAACCTGCGCGAGTGCCTCATGGCGTATCTCCTCGGCGACTCGTACGTCGCGATGCGCACAGAGGACATCCTCGCGTGCGCGCGCGCGGCGGCGCGGTTCGCGCCCGCAGGCCGCATCGACCT
>JBFZCA010000509.1:0-10351 GCA_041308205.1 Planctomycetota bacterium
CGACGCCGTCGGCCATCGGGCTCGATCCCGCATCGGCGAAAACGGTCAGCGTGGGATCACGATTCCAGTCGCCGGGGAGGAACGACGGCTTGGCCCCCACATCGAACTCCACACCGGTGGAACCCTCGATGCTTGTGAAGCTCGTGTCGAACAGAACGCCGTCGTAGAAGTAGATGTCCGTGATCACGCAAGCCTCGGGGCCGGTATTCGTGAGCACGAACGTGGCGATGCCGCCGCTCGCCGACACATCGACGAACAGCTGGGCCTCGCCTATGGCCCCGTCGCCCGGGAGGTTATTGGTGACGCACTCAAACCCGAACGTGTCCGCGTACGCGAACGTCCCGATCAGCAGTACCGCGGACAACGCGGCAAAGATCTTCTTCATGACAACGGACTCCTTCTCAAGCCCAATGCAGATCCTCTTCCTCAGTTTCCCGCCAAGATAGCAGGCGATTTTCAGTTGAACTAGGGCCGATTCTATCACATCCGCGCCCTTCGTGTCAATACCACCTTCTTCGGCGCAAACGCGTGCGTCGCATCTCATTGCACCATAACAACTTGAAGAAACCATCGCGCAATCAGGGGTACATATTCGGTGAACCCGTCGGCCGAGACACGCGAGACGCGCGAGACACGCGCTCATTGCGCACTCTTGGTCCTATCGACGCACGGGGGCGGGGAGCGAGGTTTTCTCCGCGGCAACCGCTCGGCGTCCCTGCTCACCGCGGGACCATGGGTTCACCGAATATGTACATCCGGGAACGGCGCGTTCTCGCGGCTCCGGTGTCCTTCTTACCGCGCCGCACGCACGAATGCCGCCCAACGGAGCGGCGACGAGTCACCGCCGGCGCAGCCAGTATACTACGGCCCCCGCACCGAGCGGCACGCCGCCCAGGAGCGCGAGCCAGCCCGCGTACTTGAGGCTGCTCCAGAGCATGTACACGCACGTGCCGCAGAAGACGAGCGGCGGCAGCGGGAACAGCGGGACCGCGAAGGGGCGTTCCCTGGCGCGGTCCGTGAATCGCAGGACGAAGAACGCGATGCCCGTGAGCAGGAACAACGACCAGAACACGGGCGCCGTCCCGGCGATGAGCGTGTCGAACCCGCCGCCGTAGTCGCCCCACGGAATCGCTTTCACGCCGATCGCCGCGACCAGCCCGTCGATCGCGCCGCGGCCGCGCGCCGTGCCCACGAGGAGCACGAGCAGCAACGCCACGCACGCCTGCGCGACGATGGCCGCGACCGGCGCACCGGTCCTCGGATTCCACGCGCCGAGCCGCCTGAAGATCCTGTGATCCTCGCCCACCGTCGCGTACACCCGCGCGCCCGTGAGGATCATGCCGTTGATCGCGCCGAGCGCCGACACCATCACGAGCGCGCTGATCGCCGCGGCGCCCCACGAGCCGGCGGTGCGCTGGAGGACATCTGCCGCCGGGGTCGCGGTCGCCCGCGCCCCCTCGAACCCGAGCACCCACAGGTAGGCCGCGTTGACGAGGAGATAGATGACGGCGATTCCCCCGATTCCGAGAATCAGGGCGCGCGGCATGTTGCGCCGCTGATTCCGGACCTCGGCGGCGACGAACGACGCATCGTTCCAGCCGCCGTAGGTGTAGAGCACCAGGACGAGCGCCAGCCCCAGGCCCGGCCCCATGAGGCCGGCCGGAGCCGCGGCGCCCTCGCGCGCGCCCTCGCCCCCCCAGAGCGCGCCCGCGAGGACGACGCCGCCGAGCCCCGCGATCTTGGCGACGGTCAGCACGTTCTGGACGTACTTGCCGACGATGATCCCGAGCAGGTTCACGGCCGAGACGACGATGATCGCGCCCGCCGCAAGGTACGGGATCGTCTCCTCGGGAAGCCCGCCGAGCCGCAAGGCGTAGTCGGCGAACGCGTACGACATGACGCCGATGCTGCCCGTCAGAATACAGGTGAGCTGCGCCCACCCGAAGAGGAACCCGGCCCCCGGGCCGAACGCGCGGCTCAGATACTCGTAGTCCCCGCCGTTGCGCGGGTACGTGGTCGCCAGCTCGGCGTAGCAGAACGCGCCGAAGAGGCACAGGACCCCGCCGAGGAGCCACACCCCCAGCGCCTGCCACGGCCCCGCGACGTTCTGGAAGACCGTCGGCGCCGAGCGAAAGATCGCCGTGCCGACGACGATGCCGACGATGATGCTCACGGCATCCCAGAGCCCGAGGCGCGGCACGACGGGGCCGCCCCCGGGCTCCGCGATGCGCGGCGGATCCGCGTCGCGTGTGGCGCGGGGATCCATCGCTAACGCTTCTTCATCGTCACGCCGACGCCGCTCTCATCCATGAAGAGGAAGGTCGTCTCCAGGTCGGGCCTGGTCGTGATGTACTCGACGTAGCGCGGATCGGCCTGCCGCGGCGTCATGTTGTGCGCCACGATCAGGCCGCCCGGGCGGACGAGCGGAAGCAGCTTCTCGAGGTAGTCGAGGTAGCCCTGCTTGTCGGCGTCCAGGAAGAGAATGTCGATGGGGTCCTTGTGCTGCTTCACGGTCTCGTGCGCGTCGCCCTCGATGACCGTGATCAGATCCGCGACGCCCGCCTTCGTGAAGTTGGCGCGCGCGACCTCGGCCCTGCCCTTGTCGATCTCGTGCGTCACGAGCTTGCCGCCCGTCGTCCTGAGCGCCAGGGCGAACCACACGGCCGACTCGCCGGTCGAGGTTCCAATTTCGACGACGCGCGTGGCGCCGAGCGCCTCCGTGATGAGCCGCAGGAAGCGGCCGTGCTTGTCAGGAACGTTTGCGTAGCGCGGTCCCTCCTGCATCGCCCGGATCGACTCCACGGTTTTCTTCTCGGCGTCGTCCCTGGGAACGAGCGGCTTCTCGAACATGCCCGCGGGCGCGCTTCCGGCTTCGGGCCTCCTGCCCTCCGGCGGCCCGCCCCGCGCCTGGCCCCGCAGCTCATCGGCGCCGAGCGCCCCGTCGCCGTTCCTGTCGAGCGCCTTGAGCGCGGCCGCCGCGCCGTCGATCTCGTCTTTGCCGATCGTCCCGTCGCGGTTCGTGTCGAAGAGGCCGAGAAGCGAGGCGCCGCCGGGCCCCTCCCCCCGCCGGCCCTGGGCCGATGCCGAGACCGCCGCCAGCACCGAGATGATCGCCGCCGTACACGCAATTCTTCTCACGTTCGTTCTCCTTTGCTGCCGAACCGACGCCTCCGGCGGCGCACCGCGGCCGCCACGCCGGGATGTTAAACCCTGGCCGTCATTCCGGGTAGCGGCCGGCGTCCCGCGTGGAAGCCCTCCACACGGCGCGGATGGCAAGCCAGTCCAGCGCCAGGATGACGAGCACCCAGACGAGCAGCAGGATGTTCCACAGATCCGTGTTCCGCCTGACGGCATCGAACACCGCGTACAGAATTGCATCGCCGATCAGGATCGGGTAGAGCAGCGCCACGAACACGGCGAGGATCATGCCGTAGAGCCGGCCGGCCGAGGCCCGGATCTTCGCGATGCCGAGAAACCCGAGCGCCGTCGCGCCCATCGGCGCGGCGAGGCCGATGATGCCGGCGCCGATGGCCAGGATCTTGAGGATCGCGTCGAGCGCGGAAGGCTCGGGCGGAGTCTCCCCGCCGGTCGGGGCGTGTGCGAACATCAAGAACATGGCCGCCGCCGCCAGTCCCATCACGGCCCATGCGCCCCCCCACAGGGGCAGCTTGCAGAGCCGCGGCAGCTCGCCCGCAGGAACGCGCCGTGCTTGGGCGCCGGCGGCGCGGGCCGCGCTGCCGCTCCCTCCGTCCTGTAGAGGCACGGCGAACGGCGCCGCCGCACACGCTCCGGCGGCCGCCGCCGGCCACGTCGCGGCGGTCTCCACGCGGCTCTTGAGCTCGCTCGCCCTCTGGTAGCGCCTCTCGGGCTCCTTCTCGAGGGCTTTCAACACGACCTCGTCGAGGCGCAGGTCCACGTGCACCTTGGCCGACGGCGGCGAGAACTTCCCGAGCGGCAGTTCGCCCGTCAAGAGCTCGTAGAACACGACGCCGAGCGAGTAAATGTCGGCCCGGTGATCGACCTGGCGCGGGTGCTCGACCTGCTCGGGCGCCATGTAATGCGGCGTCCCCATCACCTGCCCGCTCTCCGTCAGCGCCGCCTGCGGCCGATCGACCTGCAGGAGCTTCGCGATGCCGAAATCCGCGATCTTGACCTGCCCGCGGCTCGTCGTGAGGATGTTCTCCGGTTTGATGTCCCTGTGGACGACGCCCTCGTCGTGGGCGTACTGGAGCGCCTCGCAGATCCTGGGGATGATCGCCAGGACCTCGGCCGGCGTCAGGGTTCCGTCCTGGATGCGCCGCCTGAGGTTCGGGCCGTCGACGTACTCCATGATGAAGTAGAAGAGATCCCCGCTGCGGCCGAAATCGTGCACTGCCACGATGTTCGGGTGGTTGAGCCTGGCGAGCGCCTGCGCCTCGCGCACGAAGCGCTCGGCGAAGCCGGGAACGGCGGCGAGATTCGCGGGCAGGACCTTGATCGCAACGACGCGCCCCAGGTTCGGCTGCCTGGCCTTGTACACGGCGCTCATGCCGCCGCGGCCGAGGAACTCGACGATCTCGAGCTGCGGGAACAGGCGGGCCATGTCCTGGACCGCCGGCGGGACGAAGCCCGCGGACAGATGCGCGGCGCTCCCGCCGCCGGCGGCGGCGAGGCCGGCCCCGAGCAGACAGGCGGGGCAGAGGCCGGCGGGGGCATCCGGCGCGAGCACGGCGTCACATCGCGGACAGCGGCGTTGAGCTTCCATGGTCGTGTCTCCTTGTGGTCACGCCTGTCGATTACGGAATTCCTCGGAAAGGTTACAGGCGCCGGCGCGCCGCGCTACCGATCGAGCGCCTCCCGGAGATGGCGGAGCTCCTCCTCGACGTGCTCGGGCGCGCTCACCGTCTGCGCGATCTCATCGCGAAGGGCCTGCCGGAAGCGCTCTTTGAGCCGATGCACGGCCACCTTCACCCCGCCCTCGCTCAGGTCGAGCGCCGCCCCCGCCTCCCTGTACACGTCGTCGGACCCGCTGCCGTCGATGTACCCCTTCAGGCGCTCGAAGAGCCGCTCCTTGCCGGCGCGCACGTACCGTTCCCCGAGCCGCGCAAGCGCCTGCTCGACGACCGTGAGCGCCCACCGCCGCTCGTACATCTTCTCCGCCGTCATGTCGTGAAACGGTTCGCGCCGGTAGCGCCCTTCCGCATTCGAGATCTCGAAGGGGAGCGGAGTCCGGCCGCCGCCGCGCTTCTGCGCGCGCTTCTTCTCGTAGTCCCTCGACAGGAAGCGCGCGAAGGCCGTGAGCAGGAACGTGCGGAACTTCCCGCGCCCCCGATCCGCGGATCGGACGTAGTTCTTCTCGAGAAGCTCCGCGAAGAACCCCTGCGTCAGGTCCTCGGCATCCTCGGGCGCGTGCCCCCGCCGCCGCGCGTAGGCGTAGAGCGGATACCAGTACGCCTCGCACAGCGTCGCCAGCGCCGCGCCCGCCTCGGGGCTTCCCCAGCGGCCCGCGGCGATGACGACGGTCCAGCGCGTGGTCGCGAAGCTGCCGCTCTTCACGTCCGTCCGACCTCCTCGCGCGGCCGGCCGCGCCGCGCCGGCTTCAGGGTACTCCACGGGCGGCGGGGGCACAATACGCCGGGTGCGGGCGCCGGGCCGCCGCCGGCGAGGCAGGCGGCCCGAAACCTTCTTGACACCCGGCCGCCGGTGCCGTACAGTATTTTGTAAGCAGGAGCTTACAGTTATGCCGAGGCCGAGCATGCTCGCACAGAAGCGCACGGCGCTGCTCCCGGTCGTCGCCCGGGCGTTCAGCGAGCTCGGCTACCGCCGCGCGACCACGGCCACCCTGGCGCGCCGCTGCGGGGTCCGCGAGAACATCCTCTACCGGCTCTGGCCGGACAAGAAGGCCATGTTCATCGCCGCGATCGGACACGTGCACGACCTCGCCCTGCGGGTCTGGCGCGAGCAGGGCGCGCGGCCCGGCGGCGCGTTCTCGCCCGCGGCCGTCCTCGCCTACGAGTCCGAGCACCTGGGCGAGTTCGGGAACCACCGCATTCTCTTCGCCGGATTCAGCGAGACCGACGACCCCGACATCCGCGCCGCGCTGCGCCGCCTCTACCGCGACTTCCACGAGTTCATCAGGCGCCGGCTGCGCGCGGGCGGGCGGCGCGCCATCGATCCCGCGCTCGCGGCCTGGGCGATCATCGGCCTGGGCACGATGGCGACCATGGGGCGCGAGATGCGTCTGATGGCGCCGCGCGCGAGGAAGCGGCTCCTGAAGGACATCGGAGGGCGCCTGGCGGGCGTGCGAACCCCGTGACGATGGAGCCTTTTTTTGCCGAATATTGTAGGTGAACGCTTACTTTACTATGCAGCGGGGGTTACCCCGCGGAAAGGAGTCGCATGTCGATCGTGACAAAGTCGTTCGTGCTGTGCGTTGCGTGCGCGGCCATTGCTGCCGGATGCGCCGCCGGCGCCGCGCCCGCCGATGCGCCGGCGCGCATCGGCGTCTACGATTCGCGCGCCGTCGCGCTGTCCTACTTCCGCTCTCGTCTCCACGCCGAGCGCCTGGACGCGCTGCTCATGGACGCGGAGATGGCCAAGCGCCGCGATGACAAGGCCCAGGTCGCGGCGCTCGAAGCGCAGGGCAAGGCCCGGCAGCATCTGGCGCACATGCAGGGCTTCGGGAACGCCCCCATTCCCGATATCCTCAAGGATCTCGAGGCCACGCTCGCCGCGGAGGCCGAGAAGCACCGCCTGGCCCTCATCGTGCGCGATGTCGACATCGCCTGGCGCGTGGATTCGCTCGAGGTCATCGACGTGACCGAGGCGCTCGTCATGCGGTTCGAACCGAGCGCGGAGACGCGCAAGATCATCAAGGAGATGGCGGCGCATCCCCCGCTTCCCCTCGAGCAGTTTCCGATCGACTGCGACGGCGGCGCGAAAAGCGGCGCCGCGGCGAAGCCCCCGAGCCCCGAGCGGGCGGGACGGTTGTGCGCCGACCACTGGGTATGGCTCCTCGACCGCGAGATGTACGCGGGGGGATGGGAGGACGCATCGGCCCGTTTCAGGGAGACCGTGCCGAAGCAGGCGTGGCTCGAGGACATCCAGAAGCTGCGCGGCGGCCTCGGAAAGGCGAACGCGCGGACCGTGAAGTCCTGCCGCGTGACGGCCGGATCCGGCGGCGCCGCCGGCGGCGAGCGCGTGACGGTCGAGTTCGAGACGGCCTTCGAGCGCAAGGAGAAGGCCGTCGAGACGGTCGTCATCATCCGCGATGCCGGCGGCACGTGGCGCGTCGATGGATACTCGCTCGACTGACGGGCTCCCTTGTCCCCCTTCGCGCCGCGACCGTATACTGGCGTTGCCGGCCGCGCGCCCCGCCGCGCGGGACGCGCCGGCCCGCGGCCGAAAGGTGACTTGCGATGTCGCGTTCCCTCGCTGCCAGGACCTGCGGCGCGGCGCTGCTCCTCGGCATCGCTGCGCCGCTTCCCGCGCGCGCCGCCGGCGGCGCGGACGGCGCCATCGCCTTTCTCATCAGGCAAGGCCCGGACGAGCGCCTCGGGATCGCGCTCCATCGCGCCTGGATGCTGGCCCGGGATCTCGGGGCGGCGGCGCTCGTTCACGGAGGCCCCGACGGACGGTTCGTCGATGGCGAGGGACGCGACGTGCCGCTCTCCCGGTTCCGCGTCGTGTGGCATCACGACGACGGCATCGAACCGCCCCGCTGGGATGCGGCATCGCTGCGCGCGCTCGCGCGGCACGTCGAGGACGGCGGGCGGCTCCTCCTGTCCGGAACCGCCGCCGGGCTCCTTCCGGCCCTCGAGATCGACGCCGTGCGCACGCAGCCCCTGACCTTCGGCAACGACCGCTCGCAGGCGGGGCTCTTGCCGGTTGCGGAAGAGCACCCGGCATTCGCCGGGCTCGACCTCGAGCGCGGCGTCCTGTGGTTCAGCAACGCGGCCTACCCGGCGTTCGCCGTCTTCGAGCCGGCGGGCGGCATCGTGCTCGCGCGGACGCCGGGCGACGCGCCGGTCCCGCTTGTCGAATACGTGAGCGGCAAGGGGCGCGCGATCGCCGTTGCCTGGCGGCTCGGCGTGCCGCACCGCAACGTCTCGGCGGCGTACGCGAGGAACTTCAGGGGGCTGCTTGCCAACCTGCTCGCATACCTCGCGCGCGATGCCGCCTGGGAGCCGCCGGCAAATCCGCGCCCCGCGCCGCCCGACTGGGAGGCGCTCAGGCTTGCCGTCGCCGACCTGACGGAGACCTTCGGCGCGCGCTATCCGCACGGAGGCGAGTTTCTGCGCGATCTGGAAAAGCTCGAGGCGCGGTGGGCGGGCGGCGCCGATCCGGCCGCGATCCGCCGCGCGTTCGCGGACCTCCAGCGCGCGGCGCTGTGCGCGAATCCCCGCATCGACTTCGACCGCCTTCTCGTCGTCAGGCGCCGTGCGGACGCGCTCGGGCTCCCCGCGAACTACCTCGGGAACACGAGCCTCACGCCGGCCGGCTACGACAACCGCATTGCGATCCTCTCGCCCGTCGCGCCGGACGGAACCCTCGCCGTGCTCTACGAGCCGGAGGGCGGGCGCTTCGCGGGCGATGTCGACCTGGACTTCGATGCCGAGCGGCTCCTCTTCTCGATGCCCGATGCGCGCGGGCGCTGGCGCGTGTGGGAAATCGGCGCGGACGGCGCCGGGCTCCGCCTCGTCCCCCAGATCGAGGAGCCGGACGTCGACAACTACGACGCCTGCTACCTCCCGGACGGCCGCATCATCTTCAGCTCGACCGCGTGCTTCACCGGCGTGCCCTGCGTGGGCGGGAGCGAGCACGTGGCGAATCTGTACCTTGCGGCGCGCGACGGAACGATCCGGCAGCTCACGGTCGAGCAGGACCACGACTGGTGCCCGACGGCGCTCCCGAACGGCCGGGTTCTGTACCTCCGCTGGGAGTACACCGACACCCCGCACGCCTTCTCCCGGATTCTCTTCCACATGAACCCGGACGGCACGGAGCAGATGGCCTGCTACGGCACCAACTCGTACTGGCCGAACGCCATGTTCTTCGCCCGCCCGCTGCCCGGCCACCCGACGAAGCTCGTCGCGGTCGTCGGCGGGCACCACGATGTGCCGCGCATGGGCGAGTTGGTGGTCTTCGACCCTGCGCGCGGGCGCTTCGAGGCCGAAGGCGCCGTCCAGAAGATCCCCGGGCGCGGGCGGCGCGTCGAGGCGGCGGTGCTCGACCTCACGAGCGCGCAGAGCTACCCGCGGTTCCTCCATCCTTTTCCGCTCGACGAGAAGTACATGCTCGCGGCGTGCCAGCCGTCGGAAGGTGCGCTCTGGGGCATCTACCTCGTCGACGTCTTCGACAACCTCGTTCTCATCCGCGAGGAGCCCGGGTACGCGCTGCTGGAGCCCGTGCCGCTCAGGACGACGCCGCGGCCGCCCGTCGTGCCGGACAGGGTCGACCTCTCGCGCCGCGATGCCGCGGTGCTGCTCGCGGACGTGTACGAGGGGCCCGGACTGGCGGGCGTTCCGCGCGGAACGATCAAGGCCCTGCGCGTCATCTCGTACCAGTTCGCATACCAGGGGGTGGGCGCCGAGCCCGACAGCGTCGGCCTGGACGGCCCGTGGGATCCCAAGCTGATCCTGGGAACGGTCCCCGTGCGCGAGGACGGCTCGGCGCGCTTCGCCGTCCCGGCGTACATGCCGATCGCCGTCCAGCCGCTCGACGCCGAGGGCAAGGCCGTGCAGCTCATGCGGAGCTGGTTCACGGCGATGCCGGGCGAGGAGGTCGCGTGCGTCGGCTGCCACGAGGATCTCAACACGGCCCCGCCCGTGCGCATGCCGAGCGCCGCCGCGCGTCCGCCCGACCCGATCACGCCCTGGCACGGCCCGGCCCGCGGCTTCAGCTTCCGGAGCGAGGTCCAGCCCATCCTCGACCGCCTCTGCATCGACTGCCACGACGGCCGGCCGCGCCCCGACGGGACGGCGATTCCCGACCTCACCGACGGCAAGCCCGCGCCGCTCCGGCAGAACTCCTCCCCCCACAACCTCAACGCGCGCTTCACGCCCTCGTACTACGCGCTTCGCCGCCACGTGCGCACGCCGACGAAGGAAAGCGACCTGCACATCCTGCCGCCCTACGAGTACCACGCCGACAAGACGCGGCTCGTCCAGATGCTGCGGGCGGGACACCACGGCGTCAGGCTCGACGCCGAAGCATGGGATCGCCTGATCACGTGGATCGATCTCAATGCGCCGGCGCACGGCACCTGGACCGAGATCTGCGGCGCCGAGCGCGTCGACAGGCAGCGCGCGCGCCGGCGGGCCATGCAGCTTGCCTGGAGCGGCCTCGACGTCGACTTCGAGCACCGGCAGCC
>JBFZCA010000510.1:0-4707 GCA_041308205.1 Planctomycetota bacterium
GGGGGAACGCGGGCGGGAAACTGGATCGAGGGCCACTCCTTGGCCACGGCGGCGATCTCGGGGCGCGCGGCGGGATCCTCGGCCAGCAAACTTGCGATGAGCTGCGCCGCGCGCGGGGGAATCTGCGGCGACAGATCGCGCGCATTGGGCGGCGGCTGCGAGAGCGCCTGCAGGAAATCGGCGCGCGTGCGGCCCTCCCGCGGCGTGCGGCCCGTGAGCGCGTGGAAGATCAGGACGCCCAGACGGTACAGCTCGGCCCTCGGCCCCGGGGGGCCGCCGGCCAGTTCCTCGGGCGCCGCGTAGGGCAGGTACGCCGGAACGCTCGCGTGAAGGCGCCTCCTGACCACGTGGAGGTCGAGCGCCGACGGCACGCGGAAGAGCATGCGCCCCTCCTGGTCGACCATGAGCCGGTCGAGACCCAGCGGCACGCCCGCGCCGCGCTCGGCCCAGCGGTCCAGCACGGCCAGAAGCTCGCCGACCCGCTCGCCGCGCTCCTTGAGCGTGAGGTTCTCCCACGCCACGGGCGCGCGCGGGGTGTGGCGGCGCGCGACGAGGATGCGGCCCTCGATCTCCGCGAGATCGAACACGGGCACGATGGAGGGGTCGCTCGCCGCGGCGATGCGCCGGAGCAGGCTCCGGAGAAGCTCGAGGAGCTCCTCATCGGCGCTGAAGCTCGCGCGGATGATCTCGAGCTCCACCTCGCGTTCGAGGATCTTCTGGCGCGCGCGGTACCGCCACGTCACGGCATCGACGTCCAGCAGCTCGCCGATCTCCCAGACGCCGATCGAGCGTCCGGGCGCGAGCATCTCCTCGGGCCTGATGAGGTGGAAGGAACACTGGCCGATCGTGAACGTCTCTCCCAGCGTGAGGAGCCGTTCCTTGATGCGCTCGCCGTCGACGAAGGTGCCGTTGGCGCTGCCCTGGTCCGTGAGGATGCAGCCGTGCTCGCCGGCCAGCAGGCGGGCGTGGTGCCGCGAGGCCATCGTGTCCGTGATCTGGATGTGCGCATCGGCGCCGCGGCCGATGGTGCGCGAATCCTTCTCGAGCGCGACGAGCCGGCCCTTGCCGGGGCCTTCGAGCTGGAGGAGAGCCCACTTCTGCATACGTGTGAGAATACCGCACGCGCCGGGCGATGTCACGGACGCGCCGCCCGCGTAATTGCGCCCGCGCCCCTGCATGTGGTATACCGGTACATGTCGGAGACACACGGGAGAACATGGAAGTGACACCGAAGGCCGTCGACGTGCGCAGTGCGCTCGCGGAAGCCAAGGAGCGCGCGCTCGTGTGCGCGCGCGCCCTGCACGACGCGCGCGTGAAGGACATCGCCATCATTCAGGTCGGCGCCGTGCTGCAGGTCGTCGACTACTTCGTCATCGGCACGGGCGCCGCGCCCCGCCAGCTCAAGAGCACGGCCGATGCGGTCGAGGACCGGCTGCAGGAGCACGGCGTCCGCGCGTTCGGCAAGGAGGGCTACGGGGAGGGACGGTGGGTGCTCATCGATTTCGGCGATGTGGTCGTCCATCTCATGCTGGAGGAGGCGCGGGGGTTCTACGATCTGGACAACCTCTGGGGCGATTGCCCGCGCGTCGCATGGACGGCGGAGAACGCGTGAGCGCGCCGCGTGAGATCGAGATCGAGTTCACACGCGAGGGCGCGCTCCGGGAGTTCGCCGAGGAGGTCGGGGGGTGCCTGGGCGGCGGCGAGGTGTTCGCGCTCGTGGGACCGCTGGGGGCCGGCAAGACGGTGTTCACGCAGAGCCTCGCGCGCGGCGCGGGAGTGCCCGCCTCGACGCCCGTCACGAGCCCGACCTTCGTGCTGCACCGGCGCTATGCCGGCCGGGTGGTGCTGGAGCATCTCGATGCCTACCGGCTGCGGTGCGCCCGCGACATGGAGGCCCTGGGGGTCGGCGAGATGCTGGAGGGCGGCGGCACGGCCGTCGTCGAGTGGGCCGACCGCGTCGCGGCCGTCTTTCCCGCCCACACGGTATGGATCGAGCTCGACGTTACGGGACCATGCTCGCGACGCATGCGCGTGCGCATTCCCGAGTGCGCCGGGCCGCCCGGGCTCGCGCGCCTGCGGGCCCTCTGCGCCCGGCATGCGGCGCGCCGCCCCGCATAGCGCGTCCTCGTTGCGTGCGGCCCTTGGCGTGGTCCGTGCCGGCGGCCCCGCAGGGGGCCTCCCCATGTTCGGTCCCCCTTCGGGGGCGCGCCGAGGCCGCCCCGCAGGCGTCGTTGGCTACCGCGGGCACGACGCCCGGCGGGGGCTTTTTCTGGCGTCCGGGCGGCGGATTGCCGATATTTGTACTGCGGAACGTCGCCGGCGGGCATGGTCCCCGTCCGGGGTGCATTCACTGCCGCGGGGCGTCAACAGCGTGGACGGTGCATGAAGCAGAACCTGAAACTCAAGCTCGGGCAGTATCTGGTGACGCAGGGGCTCGTCACACTCCGTGATGTCAACCGCTGTCTCACGGAGCTCAAGGAAATCAAGGAGCAGGGGAAATCGTGCGTGCTCGGGCAGGTTCTCCTCAGGGAGAAGCTCGTCTCCATGGATGCTTTGCGCGCGGCGCTCGCCGCGGTCGGCGCGCTCGTCCTGTACTGCCCGCGATGCAAGACGCAGTCGGCGGCGCAGGCCTACGCGCCGGAGAAGGAAGAGCACTGCCCCAAGTGCCAGGCCTTGCTCATCTATCAGGACGGGTCGATCGATGCGCAGCCCAAGGAGGCCGTCCCGCACCTGCCGGTGCCCAACGTGCACGGCCGCGACACGACGATCACGAGCGACCCCGCCAAGGACCCGCTGATCAACCGCATCATCGGCGGATGCCAGATCCAGCAGCGCGTCGCGCGCGGCGGCATGGGCGTCGTGTACAAGGCCCAGCAGCTCAACCTCGGGCGCACGGTCGCCGTGAAGCTCCTGGCCGACGATCTCGCCAAGGATGTCACCTTCGTCAAGCGCTTCATCAACGAGGCGCGCGCGGCCGCGGAGCTGAACCACGCCAACATCATCCACATCAACGACGTCGGCCAGTGCGACCAGACCTTTTATTTCATCATGGAATACGTGGACGGCTGCACATTGAGCGATATCCTCAAGAGAGAGGTGCAACTGTCGTTCGCGCGCGTCGCCCAGGTCGCCTACGGGGTGTGCCAGGCGCTGCGCCACGCGCACCGCCGGCACATCGTGCACCGCGACATCAAGCCGGAGAACATCATGCTCACGGCCGAGGGCGTCGTGAAGCTCGCGGATCTGGGGCTGGCCAAGCGCGTCAGCGAGCACGACCTGTCGCTCACGGAGCCCGGCGCGGTGCTGGGCACGCCGTTCTACATGTCGCCCGAGCAGGCGCGCGATTTCAGCAAGGCCGATGCCCGGTCGGACATCTACAGCCTGGGCGTGACGCTGTACCGCGCCGCGGGCGGCACCGTGCCGTTCAACGGGACGAACGCGCTCGAGGTGATGATGAAGGTCGTGGAGGGCGCGCACAGGCCGGTGAAGGAGCTCAGGCCCGACCTCCCCGACGAGTTCGCGGCGCTGATCGAGAAGATGATGCACGTGGACCCCGCGCAACGGTATCAGGACGTGGGCGCCGTGCTGGAGGACCTTGGCGTCGTGATCGAGCGGATCGATCGGGTGGCGCAGGCGTAGGAGCGCGAGCCATGCAGGGCCAGGAACGGCTCATTCGCGATCCGGAGGAGGAGCTCGCGGCGGCGTATCGCGCGCGGGTCCGTCCGTTCATCGAGCTGGCCGATGCCGCCAAGGCGCGCCGTTACGAGGAGGCGTGGGAGATCGCGCGCGCGCGGCTCAGGGAAGTGCGCGCGCGGGATGAGGGCCATGCGACTTGACGGCATCCGCGTGCGCAACTTCCGTGCGCTCCGGGATGTGCGCCTGGACGACATTCCCGCGCGCGGGCTGATCGGCATCGCCGGCGCCAACGAGAGCGGCAAGACCGCGCTCGCCGAGGCCGTGGCGTTCGCGCTGCACGGCCGGACGTTCGGGAACGTGCCGATCGCGGAGCTGATCCGCTGGGGCGACAACCGCCTGGAGGTCGAGCTGGACTTCACGACCGCCGCGGGCCGCATGCACCTCCGGCGCGAGCTGGACAGCCAGGGCCTGCACCAGGTCACGCTGCGCGGGCCGGAGGGGGTGTGCGTCGGCCGCGGGGATACGGCGCGCGCGCTCCAGGCCGCGGGCGTTCCCTCTTTCGAGGAGCTGCGCGGCCTCTTCTACGTCCGCGATCCGCTGTGCGGCGGCGAGGCGGCCGCGGCGATGCTCAGGAAAGTCAGCGGCGAGGCGCTGCTCCGCGCGGCCGCGGACGCGCTGCGCGAGGACATCCGCGGCCGCGAGCGCGAGTACGCGCTCACGGCGGCGGAGATCGAGCGCAAGCGGGGCCAGGAGGAACGGCTGCAACTGGCCGTGGAATCGTGCGGTGAAGCAACCGAGCAGGCCGCGAAGGCGCGCGCGCGGTCCGATGCCGCCCAGGACGAGGCGCGCGTCGCCCAGCAGGCGTTCCACGCGGCCCAGAAGGCGCTCGATGCGCTGCGCCGCCAGGCGGGGCAGATCCGCGCCGCGCAGCCCTCGAACCTGCAGGCGCTCGGCGATGCGCTGCAGGCGCTGCCGGGGGCGTTCGAGCAGGGCGGCGGCCTGCCCGCGGTCCTGGGACAAGAGATCGCGGCGGTGCGCGGGTTTCTTGCCGAGCACGAGGATGCGCTTAAG
>JBFZCA010000511.1:0-7852 GCA_041308205.1 Planctomycetota bacterium
CGAGGCCGCGGCAGCGCGGGCAGGCGCCCTCCGGGTTGTTGAACGAGAACGCGGCCGGCTCGAGCGGCGCCAGCGTCGTCCCGCAGCGCGCGCACAGGTACCGTTCGCAGAAGAAACGCGGCGGCGCGCCCTCGATGCGCGCGCCGGCATAGCCCCCGCTTCGCAGAAGCGCCGTCTCCACCGCCTCGGCGATGCGCCGGCGGATGCCGCTTTTCATCGTCAGGCGGTCGATGATGACCGCGACCTCGGCCGCGCCCTCGCGCGCGGGCGGCTTCTCGTCGAGCGGCAGCACCGCATCGCCCACGGCGACCCGCACGAAACCCTCGCGCGCCAGCGCGGTCCACAGCGCGGGAAGCTCGGCGGCGTCCTTCGCGCCGAGCGGCGCGGTCACCGCGAAGCGCGCGCCCTCGGGAAGCGCGCACAGTTCCTCGATGATGGCCTCGCGGGAGCTTCGCGCCAGCGCCTCGCCGCAGCGCGCGCAATGGGGCACGCCCGCGCGCGCGAACAGCACGCGCAGATAGTCGTGAATCTCGCTGGCCGTGCCGACCGTGGAGCGCGGGTTCAGCGCGGCCGGCCGCGCATCGAGCGCCACCGCGGGCGACAGGTTCTCGATGGCCTCCACCGCGGGCTTCTCCCACACGCCCAGGACCTGCCGCACGTACGACGGCAGCGTTTCGGTGTAGCGCCGCTGCGCCTCGGCCCAGATCGTGTCGAAGACGAGCGACGACTTGCCGCTCCCGCTCGGCCCCGTGACGACCGTGAGCTTGCCGCGCGGCACGGCGCAGGAAACGCCTTGCAGGTTGTGGACGCGCGCATCCTTGATCAGAATCGTGCGTGGCTCGTTCACACGTGTCTCCGCCGCGCGCGCACGCCGCGGCGCGCGCCAGGGGCATCATAGCGGGTCGCGCGGCGGGACTCAATCGCCGCGCCCTCTTGAATGCCGCACGCCGGTCGAGGACAATCGAGGGCGTCGGTTCGTGCAGTGGAGCTGCGTATGTCGATCACGTTGTGCATCGCCTTGCTCGCGGCGGAAGCGGCGGGCGAGTCCGGGACGTGCACGCCGTCGTTCATCAACCGGCCGGCGGCGATCGATGCGGCGGCGGTCACGCCCGCCGCGAAGCCCTTCGCCTGGCGCCTGGAGGAGATCTACCGCGACGACGCGGTCGCGGTCAAGCGCCTCACGTTCCCAAGCCCGGTCGCGAGCCCCCACGAGTGCAACAACACCGTGTGGTGCGAGTACTACCTGCCGCACGAGGCAGCCGCGCCCGCGCCCGCGGCCATCGTGCTGCACTTCCTCTACGACAAGGACTTCCGCGTCACGCGCTTCGTCTGCGACTCGCTCGCGCGCCGGGGCATCCCGGCGCTCATGGTGAAGCTGGCCTACTACGGCGAGCGGCGGCCCCCCTCGATGTCCTCGAGCACCTTGCATTCGCTGGAGATGCTCGTTCCGGCGTGGCTCCAGTCCGTGCAGGATGTGCGTTGCGCGCTGGCGTGGCTCAGAACGCGCCCCGAGGTCGACCCGCGCCGTGCGTCGCTCGTGGGCGTGAGCCTCGGCGCCTTCGTCGGCGGCCTCGTGCTCGGCGTGGACGCGCATCTCGCCCGGGCCGTGCTCGTGCTCGGCGGGGGCAACCTCAACGAGGTCCTCTGGACCGCGCCCGAGACCTCCCGCCTCCGCGCCGCGCTGCGCGACCGCGGCATCGCCCGCGAGGCCACGCGCGACATTCTCGCCCCGATCGAGCCCCTGCGCTTCGCCGCGCCGCTGCCGCCGGGGACGCTCCTCATGATCAACGCCCGCAACGACACGACCGTTCCGCCGGCATGCGCGCAGGCATTTGCCGACGCCTTCAAGGCCGACGAGGTGCGCTGGCACGACACGACGCATACCGGCCTGGCCGCGAGCCTCTTCCTGGTGCTCGATGACGCGGCCGGTTTCATCAAGAAACCCGCCGCGGACCGCACGCGGCTCAACCACGACACGCGAGGGCCCCGACCATGACACGCAAGGCTTTCTCACGCAGGAGTTTCATGGGCGCGTGCGCCGCCGGCACGGCGGCGGCGAAGCTCGCGGCGGGCGCCGCCGGCGCCGGCGACCGCGTCAACCTGGGATTCATCGGCACGGGCGGGCGCGGCGGGTTCCACCTCGGGCACTTCAAGTCCCTGCCCGATGCGGGCGTGCTCGGGGTCTGCGATGTCGATGCGCGCCACCTGAACGCGGCCGCGCAGGCGGCCGGCCCCGGCGCCCTGAAGACCGCGGAATACCGCGAGATCATCGACCACAAGGATATCGATGCCGTCGTCATCTCGACGCCCGACCACTGGCACGTCATCCCCGCGCTCCGCGCCATGGAAGCCGGCAAGGACGTGTACGTCGAGAAGCCGCTCGGCCACGACATCGCCGAGGGCCGCGCCGTCGTCGCGGCGGCGGAGGCCCGCAAGCGCATCGTCCAGATCGGCCTCCAGCAGCGCAGCGGTCCGCACTTCATCGAGGCCGTGAAGCGCATCCGCGAGGGAGAGCTCGGAAAGGTCAGCGTCGTCCACGCGTGGAACTGCTGGGGCACGAACGGCATGGGCGGCGACCTGGGCAACCCGCCCGACGAGCCCAAAGCGCCGGAGGGCGTCGATTACGACCGCTGGCTCGGTCCGGCGCCCGTGCGGCCCTTCAACCCGCGGCGCTTCCACTTCGGCTTCTACTTCTGGTGGGATTACGCCGGCGGCATGGTGAGCGACTGGGGCGTCCACCTCTTCGACATCGTCCTGTGGGCCATGGGAAGCGACATCCTGAGCGTCGCCGCGACCGGCGGCAAGCACGTCTTCAAGGACTGCCGCGAGACGCCCGACACGGCCGAGGCGATCTTCGAATGCCCCGGCTACACCATGACCTACTCGATGCGCCACGGGAGCGCGTTCCCCTACCACGGCGCCATGGATCACGGAATCATGTTCTTCGGGACCAAGGCGACGCTCAGAATCGACCGCGCGTCGTTCGAGATCTTCCCCGAGGGCGCGCGCCAGGCGTCCGTCGTCGTCAAGGATCAGGGCCAGGACGAGCACCACAAGCCGAACTTCCTCGCCGCGGTCAGAAGCCGCAAGAAGCCCAATGCCGATGCCGCGGTCGGCCACCTCGCCGCGATTCCCGGCCATCTTGCGAACATCTCCTACCGCGTGGCCAGGAAGCTCATCTGGGACCCCAGGACCGAGACCATCGCCGGCGACAAGGAAGCCTCCGCGCTGCTCGCGCGGGAATACCGCGCGCCGTACACGCTGTAAGGGCAACGGCGTGCGTCTGCGGGGCGTGTGAACGCCGAGCGATTCGAGGACCGGACAGAGGGAATCCGCCGCGAAGGCGCCAAGGCACCGAGGGTCAGCGGCGGACCGCCGCGCGCTCCGGATGCAGCGCAGATCCTTCGTGGCTTCGCGGCTATCTCGTCTTCCGTTCGCCCCGACCCTTCGGTTCTCCACGCACGATTCGTGCCCGGGAGAAAGACCCCTGCGGCCGGTAATAAATGCCTGTTTCGCGCCGGATGCGCGATCGCCGGCGCGGCCTGCCCCCTCCTGCCGCGCCGTATCGCCGCCTGTCCGTTCTCGGGCGCCGGGCACGTTGCTTGCGTACGATCCAGTGTGTGTAGAGCCCGTGAACCAGGAGGGACGCCATGAGCACGAACCACAACGGCCACAAAGGACCCGAGAAGCAGGGGCACGGGAAGAGCGGCGGCTCGCGCCTCGCCCTTCAGATGCTCATCGCCGCGGCCGCGCTTGTCCTGTGCTGGTTTTACATGAGCGCGCTGGCGCCGCTGCAGATCGATCCCAAGCACAGCCAGGATTGTCTCCTGTACAAGGGGATCGGGTGGATCGTGTCATCGCCCGTCCACAAGGTCATGTTCGGCTGCATGCTCGCGGCGGTGTTCCTCCTCGGCTGCAAGCTGAAGGGCTGGGCGGTCGCCTACTACCGGATGGTCACCGTATCGATCCTCCTGTCGGTAGCCATCATCGCCTGGGATCTTTCTTCACCCGCCAGCCACGTCACGACGTTCATCAACAAGCTGCTCGACGTCAACTTCTTCACGTCCGTGTCGACGTTGATGTAGCGCGCCCGCGCGCAACGCGCGCCGGGAACGATCGCTGAGCGCCTCAGTCCGTATGGGGCGCCAAGGCGCCGAGCCGGTCCGCGGGCCCCCGGCGCCTCCTTGCGTGCGGTTCCCGGCGTTCACCGGCCGGGCGGCTCCAGTCCCTCTCCCGCCGCCGCGAACGCGGCCAGGGATGCTCTCAGCCCCTGCACGGGATCGCCGCGACGATCCTCGTGCTCGAGCGAGAGGACTCCCTTGAAGCCGATCGCCGCGAGACGCTCGAGGAAGGGCCGCAGCGGGAGCGCGCCATCTCCGAGCACGCAGGGCTCCCAGCGCCCATCGTCCTGCCTGGCCGCATCCGCCAGGTGCACGCCGAAGAGCCTCGACCCCAGGACCTGAACCGCGGCGACGGGATCGCCGCCCGCGCGCAGCAGGCAGGCGGTGTCCAGGCAGACGCCCACCCACGCGTTCGCCTCGGCAAGCGCCCGGCCGAGGGCATCGAGCGTTCCCCACCGGTGCCCCGGCCCATCGTTGTGAATCGCCGCCCTCACGCCGTACTCGGCGGCAAGCGCGCCCATGGCGCGGACGGCGCCCGGCTCGGGGTCGACGCCCACAACGGGGACCCCGATGACCTGCGCGCACAGGAGGAGCGCGCGGTCGTCGCGCAGACTCCTGCCCATGGGGAACACGCCCCACGCGCTCGCCGAGACGCCTCCGCAGGCAAGCGTGACGAGCGCCTCCTTGAGCTCGACCTGGGACAACGCCGGCGCAAGATGCCGCGGCGCAAGCTCGATGCGGCGGATGCCGAGCGCGCGCACGCGCTCGCGCAAACCCTCGATCGCGTCGACGTCGTGAAACGAATTGCTCCGGATGCCGAGCTCGCTTGCGAGGCGCACGATGTGATTCCTTTCACCTGCGCGGATCGGGGCCCGCGACACGACTCCATTGTAGCGGCGGCCCCGGCGTTGGGGAGGGGCGAGGCGGCCCCCGGCGCCCCGCCACCCGAAGCTTGCTTCGACCCCCGCGCGGCCGTACACTCGGATTTGGGTCAATGGAGATACGGCAGAGAGCCCATGGCGACGCTCAGAGAGTTCCTCCCGTGTGCCGGCATGATGTGCATGGCGGCATGGGCAACGGCGGCGAGCTCCGCGCTCCAGGAGCCGTGCGTGCCGTTGAGCCCCGGAACGTTCCCACACGCTGCGAAAGGCCTCACGCTCCTTGTGAGCGGCACGCCGGTCGAAGCCGCGGTCAGCCCCCTCGCCTCCGGCGCCCAGGCGCAGATCATGCTCGATTCGCAGTTCGCGATCGATGTCCCGGCCGGCGCCGAGAGCCTGCTCTTCGTCATCAGGGCCGAGGACGCGCAGGAAGACAACTTCGACTTCGCGGTCAGGTTCGACGCGCCCGTGGCGGTCACGGCCGACGGCGCGTTCGCCGACTACTGGGTCATGTTCCCCACGGGCTACGAGGAGCTCGGCCTCTGGGGCGGCGCCCTGGCGGCGGGACGCTATTACGCGGCCATCATCACGCGCTCTGCGACCGGCGGCAAGCTCACCATCGCGGCCACGATCAACGGCGCGTTCGTCGATGTGACGCCGGACACGCGCACGCCCGTGCTCGTCGGCGCCGGCATTGCCGAGACGACGACTCCCGCGCGACGCCTGGACGGCCAGCAATACCGCATGAGGACGCCGGCGGACGCGTTGAGCCTGCTCGTCGAGCTTCAGACCTCGGACCTCGGCCGGGATGCGTGTTTCGCGCTGCGGGTCGGGTATCCCGTGGGCGTGGACCCCGACGGCGGACTCGTGGCGAACCGGCAGATCGACGCGAGCGGCGGTTACGGTTCGGTCTGCCTGGAGGGCGCGGCGCTCGCCCAGGACCAGTCCGTGTACGTGTGGGTCCTCAACGCCGCCGAGACGCTCCTCTCGGCCGATGTCGCCATCGTGCCCGATGGTTGCACTCGCGCGCTCGAGCCTTCGACATCCGTCCAGGGACTCGTCCCGCAGGTGCCGCCGGCGGCCCCGGATGGCACTGTCGTGCTGGCGGATATCCAGTATGTGATCGCGCCCCGCATCACGGCCCCGCCCTCGTGCCTGTACCTCGAAGGCTCGATCCTCGACGGCGGCGAGCCCTTGAGCATGTTCGTTCGCGAGGCGGCGCCGGTCGCCTTCGAGCTCAGGAACGGCGCACCGGCTCTCATCTTCGACCGGGAGTTCCCGCTGGCGACGGAGCCGGGACGCATCCTCATCAAGCCGCTCTGCCTGGGCGGCGAACCGCTCTACGTCGCCATCGGAAACCGCGGGCCGGCGGTGCGCGCGTACGAGCTGAGCCTCGCAGCGGCGGCGTGCCCGTATCCGTACGGGCTCCACCCTTTCAGGCGCGGCGATGCGAACGGCGACGGCAGGCAGGACATCGCCGACGTGGTCCACATGCTCGGCTATCTTTTCCGCGGCCTGACGCCGGCGCCGTGCATTGACGCGTTCGACACCGACGACAGCGGCAAGGTGGACATCGCCGACCCCATCGCCCTCCTCCAGTACTTCTTCGCCTCGTTTCGCCCTCCGCCCGCCCCGACCACGACCTGCGGCGCCGACCCCACCGCCGACTCGCTCACGTGCGAGGACTGCCGCGGCTGCATTCCATGCGTCTCGGAAGCGCCGCGGTGAGGCGCCGGATGGAGCGGCAACGCATGCGTTCCCCGTTCCAAGGGCTTCTCGCCGCGTGCCTGATGCTCGGCGCCCCGATCCGCGCCGCCGGCGAGTGGGAAGCCGAGATTCTGCGGGGCACGCGCGCTCTGGCGCCGGACGATGCGCTCGCGTCCAAGCTCGTCGATGGGATCGACCGTTTTCTCCTGCGCGAGATCGAAGCCTCGGTCGCGCGCCGCGCCGCGCTGTGGCAGCGCGATGTCTCCTCGGGCGCCGCCTACGCGGCCTCGCTCGCCCCGCAGCGGGCGCGTCTGGCGCACATCCTCGGTGTGCGCGACGCGCGCGTCCCCTTCGATGCCCCCCGGCTCGTCGCCACGACGGCGCGGCCCGCGCTCGTCGGACGCGGGAAGGGATTCGAGGCCTACGCCATCAGGTGGCCCGCCTTCGGCGATGTGCACGGCGAGGGCCTGCTCCTCCTGCCGGCCGCCGGCCGCGGGGTCGCCGATGTGATCGCGATCCCCGATGCGGGCCAACTTCCCGAGGATTGCGCCGGCCTCACGAACGGCACGCCGCGGCAGTCCCAGTTCGCGCGGATTCTCGCGCAGAGCGGCTGCCGCGTCGTCGTGCCGCTCCTCATCGACCGCGAGGCCACGCACCGCAAGCTTTCGAACCGCGAGTTCCTCTACCGCTCCGCGTTCGAGCTCGGAAGGCACATCATAGGCTACGAGATCCAGAAGATCCTCGCCGTGGTCGACTGGTACGCCGGAGAAAGCTCCGGGGCGCCGATCGGCGTTATCGGCTGGGGCGAGGGCGGGCTCCTCGCGCTCGGCGCGGGCGCACTCGACGCGCGCATCGCCGCCGTGTGCGTGAGCGGCTACTTCGAGCCGCGCGAACGAATGTGGGAAGAGCCCCTGTACCGCAACGTCTTCGGTTTTCTCGAGATGTTCGGCGATGCGGAGCTCGCCGCCATGATCGCACCGCGGGCGCTCGTCGTCGAGGCGGCCGGAGGACCGGAGCTCGTCGTCCCGCCGGGCACGGGAGGCGGGCCGGGCAGGCTCGCGACGCCGCTTCCGGCCGATGCGGCGCGCGAGGTCGAACGCGCCCGCGCGCTGGTCGCGAGCCTGACGCCACCGCCGTCCATCGCGC
>JBFZCA010000512.1:0-9127 GCA_041308205.1 Planctomycetota bacterium
AATCCCGACGGCGGCGTGCAGGATATCGTGAGCATCGCCCCGCTGTTCGAGCACGGCGCCGTCCTCGTCGCGGGGGACGATGCGCCTTTCCGCCGCGGCTATGTCAACGACGATGACCGCCGCAACATCGCCGATGCGATCAGCCTGCTCGCATATCTCTTCGCAAGCGGCAGGGAGCCCGGCTGCCTCAAGGCGGCCGATGCCAACGACGACGGCAAGCTCAACATTGCGGACGGCATACGGCTGCTCGCCCTGCTGTTCAACGTCGGCGGCGAGCCCCTGCCGGCCCCGTCGATCGAATGCGGCACGGACCCGACGGGCGATGGGCTGCCCTGCGCGCTGAGCACGTACGGCTGCGGATCTTAGGACTCGCGTAACCGTTCAGAGTGCATCCCGAACACGCTGATCTACCTGATTTACCACAGAGAAAACAGAGGCCACAGAGGACGGAAGGTGAGACGATGCGTGGGTCGGCGTCCACTGCGGTGCTCTCTCTGTATTCGTCTCTGTGCTCTCTGTGGCTCTGTGGTTTTCTCTCTCTTTTTCTTCCATCTCTGACATGACGCCTGTGCACTCAGACGGAAACGGAGAGAACCCCGTGAACGGTTACGGGCTCGCGCGGATCCGGAGGAGCCTCAGCGCGCGCCGAGCGCCGCCGCGGCGCCGAGCACCGCCTCGGGGTCGCGCAGGAACCGGAGGTAGTCGCCGCGGGTCCGCAGGCAGTGCACGCCCGGGAGCGCCGCGCCGGGTTCCGCGGGGCGAGGCTCCCGCATCGCCCATGTCCACACGGGCCGCAGTCCCGCGCGCCGCGCCCCTTCCACATCGGTGTGGAGGTCATCGCCCACGTACGCCGTTCGTTCCCGGTGCAGCGCAAGGGCATCCACGATCGCATCGAAGCAGCGCGGATCCGGCTTGGCGAACCCGACATCCCTGGACACGATGACCTTCGCACACAGCCCGTGCACGCCGTCGCGCGCGAGCACGCCGTGAATCGGCGCCGACAGCAGGTAATTGGAAAGCACCCCCAGCCTGTAACGCGCCGCAAGGGACGGGAGCGCGGCGCCGACCTCGGCATCCACGCGCACGTGCCTGACGAAGCTCTCGACCGCGCACGCCTCGATCTCCGCGCACAGCGCCGGCGCCGGCCTGCAGCCCCCATCCCCGAGAACCCGCGCCAGGCGCGCGCCGAAATCGTGCTCCTCCCCCGACACCGCCGACCGCCTGAAATCCGCGTCGCGTTCCGCACACCACATCGCCGTGAACGACGCGGCGCCGATGCCCGCCCGGCGCTCCACGCACGCGGCAATGTCGGCGGTGATCGCCGCGGCCTCGCGCTCGTTGAACGGCGCAAGCGTGTTGCCGAAATCGAAGATGATCGTCCACGAGGATTCCATGGGCGGCGTTCTCCCGCAAGGGATCGCGACGGGGGGCATGCGGCGAGCACCGGCCGATCGCCTCGCTCGGCGGAGTGTAGCCTAGGCGCCGCTCCGCCGCAACCCGCGCCGGCGACACGATGCCGCGAAGGTACGAAGGCGCCGGC
This sequence comes from Planctomycetota bacterium, assembly GCA_041308205.1. GTDB lineage: Bacteria > Planctomycetota > UBA8108 > UBA8890 > UBA8898 > UBA8898. The sequence goes on from JBFZCA010000512.1 coordinate 1,541, forward strand.
GGAACGGCCTCACCGGCAGCCGGGGACGCGAAGCGCGACCGGGATCGCGGCGTCATCCTGCGGTGTCGGGCGACATGCGCGCCCCTGGCGCCTTCGCGGCAATCCTCCGCCGTCGTGCCCGTGGGACCGACGCCGATGCGGGCGCCGCGCTCACGCCGGCGGCGCGAAGCGCGCGATGATCGCGTCCGCGGCGCGATTCCCATCCAGCGCGGAGCTCGTGATGCCGCTTGCATACCCCGCGCCCTCCCCGCAGGGATACAGTCCGGCGATGCCCGCGCTCTCCCCGCTCGCCGTTCTGAGGATCCGAAGCGGCGATGACACGCGCGACTCGACGCCGATCAACACGGCGTCGCCCGCGGCGAACCCGCGCAACAGCGTGTCGAAGTGCGCCAGCGCGGCGCCGATCGATGCCCCTGCCGCCGGGGGCAGCAGGTCCGCGATGCGCGCCGCACGCAGCCCGAGCCTGTAGGAGGACGCGGCGGGGATCTCCGCCGAGGAGATCCCCGCCGCGAAATCCGCGGCGCGTTGGGCCGGCGCGCGCCAATCGCCCCCGCCGGCATCGAACACGCGCGCTTCAAGCCTCGCCCGAAATGCGAGCACGTCCGCGTGCGTCGCGCCGGCCGCATCCATCGTCGTGATCATCGCGCTGTTGGCGAACCGCCCCCGCCTGAACGAGTAACTCATGCCGTTGGTGCCGAGCCTTCCGCGGCACGGCGAGATCGGCACGACCTCGCCTCCCGGGCACATGCAGAAGGTGGTCACCCCGCGTAATCCCTCGCCGCGCGCATGCCACGTGATCTGGTAGCTTGCCGGCGGCAGCGCGGGGTGGCCCGCATGCGCTCCGTAGCGCCACCCGTCCACCGCCTCCTGGTCGTGCTCGATCCTCACGCCGAGCTGGTACGGCCTGGGCTCCACGGCGCCGCCCGCGCGGGCCACGAGATCGTACGTCTCATCTGCATGCTGGCCCGCCGCACACACGACGGCGCCCGTCGCGATCCACTCCCCTCCGGCCCTGAGCGCGACAAGGCGTCCGTTCTCGACCCTGAGCGCGTCGACCCGGCACCGGAAACGCATCTCGCCCCCCGCGTCGAGGATGCGCGCACGCATGTTCTCGACGACGGTCCGCAGCCGATCCGTGCCGACGTGCGGCTGGGCATCGACCAGGATGTCGTCCTGCGCCCCGCAGCTCACGAGCAGCCGGTACCACGCGCGTACGCCGGGACGGCTGGTCCTCGTGAGCAACTTCCCGTCGGAGTAGGTTCCCGCGCCGCCCTCGCCGAAGAGAAAGTTGCCCTCGGGGTCGAGCACTCGATCGCGGAAGAACCGCCTGACCGCGGCGACGCGGTCTCCGAGCGGCGCGCCCTGCTCGCAGACAAGCGGCCGGTAACCGGCCGCCGCCAGGCTGTGGGCCGCATACAGGCCCGCGGGGCCCGCCCCCACGACCAGCACCCGGCCCTGAAGCGGCGCGCTCCCGGGCCGGGGCTCCTCGACGCGGTCCTCCTCCGGGGAGGCGATTGCGCCGCGAAACCGTGATCGAAGGCGGCGCTCGTCGTCGACATCGACCGCGACGTGATACACGAAGAGGAGCGGGCGGCCAGGGCGGGCATCGATGGATCGGCGATAGGGCCGCACCGATCGGGGGGGACATCCGCGGGCGGCGAGCATGCGCGCGACGCGCGCAAGGAAATCCTCTTCCGGCTCATCGAGCGGGCGTGTGAGCTGCCGGAGAATCAGCGCCACGTCGCAGAACGGCCCCGCGCGAGGCCGGCGTCAACGCTTCGAGAACTGGAAGCCGCGTCGTGCACCGCGCCGGCCGTACTTCTTGCGCTCCTTGGAGCGCGCGTCGCGGGTGAGGAATTTGCCATCGCGCATGAGCTTCTCGTTGTCGGGGCTCATCTGCGCAAGCGCACGGGCGATGCCGAGGCGGACGGCGCCCGCCTGGCCGTGCAGCCCGCCGCCATCGACGTTGATCGTGATGTCGAAGCTCTTCTCGGTCTTGGTGGTCACCAGGGGCGCGCGGGCGAATTCCAGGTACTTCAGCAGCCGGAAGTACTCCGTCGCCTCGCGGTCGTTGACGAACATGCGCCCGCTGCCGTCGACCATGCGCACGCGCGCGACGGCGTTCTTCCTGCGTCCGGTGGTCACGTACAAGGTCGCCATATGTCACCCCTCCAGTCGTTCAGCGCACCGCCGCGTCGAGCTTCTCGAGCTTCTGCGCGGCATGCGGGTTGTCCGGGCCGGCATAGACCTTCAGCTTCCGCAGCATCTGGCGCCCGAGCGTGTGTTTGGGAAGCATGCGCTTGACCGCCAGGTACAGCACCCGCTCGGGCCTGCTGGAGGCAAGAATCTCGGCCATGGACTGCGACTTGAGGCTGCTGTGGCGGCACGAGTCGCGCCAGTACAGCCGCTGCGTCAGCTTTCGGCCGGTGACCTTGATCTTCTCGGCGTTGGTCACGACGACGAAATCGCCCGTATCCACGTGACGGGAGAATATCGGCTTGTGCTTGCCCATGAGCACGCGGGCGATCCGGACCGCAAGGCGGCCCAGGATCTTGCCCTCGGCATCGACGTGGTACCACTTGTGGACCAGTTCTTCCTTCTTCGGCCAGTAGGTGTGCATATTCCACCTGTCAGCGTGATTGCATTGCAGACCAGGGAAAAGGAACGATAGTAGCCCCCCCGCGGCAGGCTGTCAAGGGTGATCGCTGCGGCGCCCGCGCGCCCGCCCGACCCTTCGCCCTGACAGTACGTCGGGCGCGGGGCGCGGCGGCTTGAGAGCGGCTGGAGGCTGGAGATGGTCGGCGGAGCCTTTCAAGGGCGGGGAAGCCGCCTGCTGAAGATGCCCTTGACTTATCTCGAGCCTCCAGCCTCCAGGCTACTGCCTTCGGCCTGCGGCCTGCACCAGCACCGCCGCGGCAACCACGACCGCGGTCTCCGTTCTCAACGTATACGCGCCGAGGCTCGCCGGGCGGCACCCGGCCGCCAGCATGGCGCCGCGCTCCTCTTCCGTGAATCCGCCTTCAGGTCCGATAAGGATCTCGTAGGGAGGCGCCTCGCCGCCGGCGCTCGCCGCAAGCAGACTTCGGGCCGCGCCGTCGGCAACGAAACGCACCCCCGGCGGAGGCGCGGACAAGAGCTCCGCCAGGCGGCGGCACGGCGTTATCTCCAGTTGCCGGGAGCGGCCGCACTGCTTCTGGGCCTCCGCGGCGATGCGCGCCCACCGTTCCGCCTTGGGCGCCAGCCCCTTGACGGTGCGGGCCGTCACGAGCGGTACGAAGCGCGCGGCGCCGATCTCAACGAGCCGGCGAACCGCGTCGTCCAGGCCCTTCTTGACGAGCGCCGCGGCCACGGTGACGGGCGCCGGCGCGGGCGCGTCCTCGGCCCCCGCGGCAAGCTCGACTTCGACGCGATCGCCGCTGGCGGCGACGATGACGCCTTCGCGGCGGCGTCCCCCCCCGTCGATGATCTCGAGCCCGCAGCCTTCCCCCAATCGAAGCACATCGCGCACGTGGTGCGCCTCGCCCGCGGGAAGCGCGATGCGCGGCCCGGGGGCCGCTTCCGGTATGTGCACGCGCACGCGTCTCACGGCGTCGCCTCGCCGGGCAACGCCCTCCGCCGTTCCTCGACTGCGCGGCGCTTCGCAGGATCTTCCTCGATCTCCAGGCACGCATCATACGCGGCGCGAGCCTTGGCGGCGTCGCCGGCCGCCTCCCAGAGTTCGCCTCGCCGCCGGTGGATCTCGGACGGCACGCTGCCCGCCTGCGCCGCGCGGTCGTAGCACGCCGCGGCTTCCTCGCCGGCGCCGTTGCGTTCGAGCAGCGAGCCCATCGCAAGATTGGCCTCGACCCGCGTCGCGCCGTCGCCGGCCGCCGAGGCAAGGCGCGTGTAGGCGGCGAGGGCCTCCTGCATGTTGGCGAGGCTCCCGGCATACAGATCGCCGAGATCCTTCAGGAACCGCGGGTCATCCGGCGCCGCGGCCAGCGCCTTCCGCAGCACCGGGAGCGCCTCGACCGGCCTTCCGGCGCGCTGGAAGCTCCGCGCCAGATACCTCAGCGCTCGGAGCGCCTCTTCCTTCCGCCCCGCGGCCTCGGCCGCGACGAAGGCGTCCTTGAAGGCCTCGATTGCGAACTCCCACGCGCCCGTCTCCATGTTCTCGCGCCCCAGCGCGAGCAGGGTCTCGGCATCGAGGGCTTGCCGCGCCCGCGCGGGCGCCTCGACCGCCAGCGCCTCCTGGAGCGCGATCTGCTTCTCGTACGCCGCGAGCACGGGCAATGCTCCATGGCGCTCCCTGAGCGCGGCCAGGCGCGTCTTGACTTCCCGCCAGCGCCCCTCCTTGAGCTCCAGGTCCATGAGACTGACCTCGGCCGGAAGCAGCCCGGGGTGCTCCCGGAGAAGCTCCCTGAGCAGCATGAGCGCATCGCTGCGCTTTCCCAGCCGGTCGAAGATCTCCGCGCGCGCATAGTCGACCGCCAGCCGCTCCTCTTTCTCGGCGTGCGGCTTGATCTCGTCGTAGATGTCGAGGGCCGCGCTCCACTTCCCCACCTTGCGGAGAATCTCCGCAAGCTGGGCCTTGTACGCGAACGCCTCGCGCACATCCTCGGCATCCTGCGCCGCCTTGAGAATCTGCCGCGTCCCGAGGGTGGTCTTCCCGCCCGCCAGCGCGATCATGCCCAGCCAGAAGCGCGCCTCCCGCGCGGGCCGCGCGGCCGCGCCGGTCTTCTCGCTCATCGCAAGCACCTGCCGGTACGCGGCATCGGCGCCGTCGTAGTCCTCGAGCCTGAAGCACACCGCGCCCAGAAGCCCGTATGTGGTGATCGCGCCGGGACCCGCCGCGAACGGACGGCCATCCACATCGTCGGTCCCGAGCAGGCACTCGTAGTCCTCGACGGCCGTGCGGTAGCGCTCGCGCGCGTCGTTCCTGAGCGCGATGCGGCGCGGGTCGTCGGCCGCGAGACCCGCCAGCTCGGCCCTGAGGGCGTCGCCGTGCGCGGCGTTGGCTTGCGCGCGGAACGCGCGCGCCTGGAGCGCGTGCCCGCGTTCGAGCGGGCTCGGGGACGGCAGCGTCGCGAGGATCTCGATCCCGCGGTCAAGGTGCGCTCCCGCTTCTTTCCACCGTTCCTCGCCGGAGAGCGCGATGGCGAGGCCGAGGCGCGCGCGCGCGCATTCCGGGTTGACCGCCACGGCGCTCTCCCACAACGAGCGCGAGCTTCTCCAGTCATCGGTGCGGACGTACGTCCGCGCGGCGAAGACGATGAGGACTGCGGCGGCGGCGATCCTGCCGCTGGCGAGCGGCCTGAGCGCATTGCACGCCCGGGCGCCCGCAAGCAGCAGGGCCGCGAGCGGCAGGTACATGTACCGCTCGGCAAAGCGCTCGGGGTGCGGCACGATCTGCATGACCGGCGACAGCATGACCAGGAAAAGACACACGCCGAGCGCCCAGCACGACCGCCGCCGAACGAACGCCCATGCGGCCGCCGCCGCGCACGACGCCGCGCCGGCCGCGGCGGGCAGCGTGGTCCACGGGTCGAGCGGGCCTGCCGACGGCCTGATCGCGGCATAGGACCAATCGACCGAGAGCTTCAGCGGAACGATGCTCAGATAGACGTACCTGCACACGGCGCGCGCCTCGGTGAGCAGGGCCGTGAGCAGCGTGCCGCCCCAGTACGGCGCGCCTCCGCCCGGGTTCTTGAACCCGAGCTTGAAGGCGACATACGCGGCGCCGGCCGCGCCGAGAAGCGCATAGCACAGCACCGCGCGCCGATCGATCCGCCGCCGCAGGAAGACATCGCTCAGCACGACGGCCGCGGGCAGCGTCACCGCCATCTCCTTGGTCAGCATGCCGAGAAGATACAGCACCGCCGCCGCCAGCACCCGCCACCACTCCCGCGCGCCGTGAAGGTACAGCGCGAGCGCGCCCAGATAGCACGCCGTGAACAGCACGTCGCGGCGCCCCGAGATGTATGCCACCGACTCGGTCCCGAGCGGGTGAACGACCCAGAGAAGCGCGAGGAACAGCGGCAATCCGCCCGTGCCCGGCAGCAGCCGCGCGCACACGAGGAGCAACAGCATCCCGTTCAGCGCGTGCAGCAGCATGTTGTGGGCGTGAAACACCGTGGTGCGCAGCTCCGGCTCGTCCGGCCACAGCCACCGGGTCACGTGCCAGTCGATCGCGTACGAGAGGAACCGCAACGGACGGTAGTTGATCCGGACGCTTTCCCGCTCCCACCTGTCCGAGAAGATGTCGAACGCCGCCACGTTGTCGGACAGCGAGCCCGCCCACGGGTTGTCCTTGATCAGCTTGACATCGTCGAAGACGAACTCGGGGCGCGCTCCGTCCTTGACGGCAAGCAGGCTGCCGTACAGGAGCAGCACCGCGGCCGGAATGCTCAGCACCCGGAAACTTGCCGGTATTCTCACCGCCCCTCCTTGCGCGCCAGGAAGAGAACGCTCAGGCCGAAGAGCCGCGGCGCGGCGCGCGCGAGCACCCTGCCTGCGGCGTCGGCGGCCGCGGACCAGGGCGGGACAATGGAAACCACGCGTTCATCGCGCACCGGCACGCCCGCCGCATCGAAGAGCCGCCGCGCCGAGCGCACGCCGAAGTGCCGCACGTGCGGATCCTCCGCGCCGCCCACGGGCTCCGCGCCGAGGAGCAGCGCCAGCCGTCGCAGGATGTGCCATTCGTTCGGCAGCGACACCACGACCTCTCCACCCGGCCGCGCGGCATTCATGAGCATGCCGAGTGTCGCAATCGGGTCGACCAGGTGCTCGAGCACCTCGAGGGCGAGCACGACATCGAACGGTCCCGGCGGCAGCGCGCCCGCGGCCACGTCGCCTTCAATCACCGCGATCCCGCGTTCGCGCGCTTCCTGCGCCGCCGATGGCGCCGGCTCCAGGCCCGTCACGGCAAACCCCCGCCCGGCGAAGAACTCGGCCGCGTAGCCGGGCCCGCACCCCACGTCGAGCAGCGTGCCGCTCCGAACGGACAGCATCGCATGGGCGACGCGCGCCCGCTGAAGGCTCCGGCGGCGGAGGCGCGCCCGAGCGGCGCCCTCGCGGGCCTTCCAGTAGCGTTCGTACGTCGTCACGGCGTCGATGGCGGGCCTCCCCCGGCGCATTCCCACGCCGCGAGAATGTCCCGGAACGAGCACGCGATCTCCCGCGCCGTCCGCACCTCGGCGCCGCGGGCGCGCGCGCCCGCGGCGAGCATCTCGCGCAGCGAGGGATTATCGTACAGTTCCGCGATCGCCCGCGCCAGCGCGCGCCCGCGCACGGGCGGCGCGAGCAGCAGCCCCTCGCTGCCCGCGCGCACGACGTCCCCCACGCCTCCCACCGCGGAGGCGATGACCGGCAGCCCCCGGCAGAGCGCCTCCAGGACGACGAGCGGGGTCCCCTCCGACCTGCTCGGCAGCGCGAGCACGTGGCTCGCATCCATCAGCGCCGCCACATCGGCGGCGGCCACGGCCCCTCGGAGCTCGAATCCGGCGCGGGCGAGCGCCGGTCCGAGCGGCCCGGCGCCGGCGCATACCCACCGCGCGGGCCGGCCCGGCCCCATGAGCTTCCGTGCGGCCGCAAGCTCCCGCAGGCCCT
>JBFZCA010000513.1:0-8186 GCA_041308205.1 Planctomycetota bacterium
GAGGCCAACGTCGCGTTTGCGCTCGAGGTGACCGGCACGCCGCCGTCACAGATTGCACCGAGAGTGTCGCGCCTTCTCTCGCAGGTGGGGCTCTCGGCCAAGGCGACCGCGCTTCCGCAGGAGCTGTCGGGCGGCGAGCAGCAGCGCGTCGCCATCGCCCGCGCGCTCGTCAAGAACCCCGAGCTCATTCTCGCGGACGAGCCGACCGGCAACCTCGACAGCCGCACGGGAGGCCAGATCCTCGACCTCCTCGGCGCGATTCACGCGCAGGGCGTGACGCTGGTGATCGTCACCCACGACGACAACGTGGCCGCCCGCGCCCGCCGCGTCATAGCCATGGCGGACGGCGCCATCGCGTCGGACACGAGCGCCTGAGCGGTGCTTGAACGCCGGCGGTCCGACAACTCCTGCGCCGCACCGATCGCGTTGGCTCAGGAGCCGTTCCTGCAGTAGTACAGGAAAATCCGTCATTGCCTGAAGCAATTTCATGGTATATTATAGTGCCGTGATTACCCGTTCCGCCGACCTCGCACCGATCCGAACCGCCCTCAAGCGCAGCCGCATCGTGGCGCTGCTCGGGCCGCGCCAATGCGGCAAGACGACGTTGGCCCGCCGGTTCGTCCCGGCGGACTCGTTGAATTACTTCGATCTCGAAGACCCGTCAGGTCTCGCACGTCTGACGGAACCCGCCACCGCCTTGCGTCCGCTCAGGGGTCTGGTGGTGATCGACGAGATCCAGCGGCGGCCCGGTTTGTTCCCGTTGCTGCGTGTTCTGGCGGACCGCAGGCCTCTGCCGGCGAGGTTCCTCATTCTCGGCAGCGCGTCGCCGGACCTGTTGAAGCAGTCGTCCGAAACGCTCGCCGGACGTTTGGAGACGGTGACGCTCGAGGGGTTCCGTCTGGCTGATCTGGGCGCGGCGGCGCAATGGCGGCACTGGGTGCGCGGCGGCTTTCCTTTGGCGTACACGGCGCGCACCGAGGACGACTCGCTGGTCTGGCGACAGCAGTTCCTGCAGACCTTCGTGGAGCGTGATCTGCCGCAACTGGGCGTCCAGATCCCTGCCGTGGCCCTGCGGCGATTCTGGCACATGGTGGCGCATTATCATGCCCAGACGTGGAACGGTGCGGAGCTTGCCCGGGCGCTGGCCGTGAGCGAAGCCACCGTCCGGCGCTACCTCGATCTGATGGCTGGTGTATTCATGGTGCGCCAACTTCCGGCGTGGTTCGAGAATCTCGGCAAGCGGCAGGTCAAGGCGCCGAAGGTGTATGTGCGCGACAGCGGCCTGCTGCACGCGTTGCTCGGCATCGCGGATCGACGGGCACTGGAACATCACCCCAAGGTCGGCGCTTCCTGGGAAGGTTACGCCGTAGAAGAGGTGCTCAAAGCGCTGCGGCCGGACGAAGCCTATTACTGGGCGACGCACAATGGCGCGGAACTCGACTTGCTGCTGCTGAAGAAAGGCCGCCGCATCGGCGTCGAATGCAAACGCGCCGACGCGCCCGTGCTCACGCCATCAATGAGGATCGCGCTCGCCGACTTGAAGCTCGATGCGCTGCGGGTCGTCTATCCCGGCGACAGACGCTACACGCTGGGAAAGAAGGTCGAAGTCGTGCCGCTGGCGGCGCTGGTGATCTGATACGACTCCGAGCGTCCGTTGCCCGGAGTCCCGTGGTCGGCGGCATCATCGCGGGAAGCTACCCGAGCACGGCGACCGCATCGCCGATGTCGATGGCGCCGTCGCCGTTGGCATCGGCGCGGACGAAGTCGCCCCCGTGTACGTTCACTCTGCACAGCAGCGCGCCCGTGAAGATCAACGCCTCGGCGGCGAGCGAGCGCCCGCGCCGCGCCCATTCCCGCAGCAGAGGCGGCGCGTGCCTGCTCCGCGCGATGCCCCCTCTCGGCGCGCACACATCAAGGCGTACGTGTGTCATGCACAGCATACACGCGATGCTGAGTGTGATCATCCGCACCTGCAAGCAGACAATTGCCGATTTCATCTTGTACTATCGATGCGGAACTGCTCTTCGGGCAGCGCGGTAATCCGCGCGCACGCCGGCGCCTCGCGCACTGCATGCGCACGTCGACAGGCCCGCGGTTCGCGCTAGACGATGACAGGCGGAGGCAGCACGTGCACGTCGTACCCCTCCAAGAGATCGCGGAACGCGGCGTCGCGACGTTCGGCCCGAAGGCGACCGTGCTCGCGAAGCTGCGGCGCGCCGGTCTGCCGGTACCGGATGGTTTCTGCATTGCCGCGAACGCCTACGTCGAGCACGTCTCGGGAGGCGGGCTCGCCGAGCTGATCCGGGGGATGTGTAGCGACGCGGGCGCAGATCGGACGCCGCGTCTCCTTTCCGCGCTCGCGGAGATCAGTCGAGCCATCGTCGAGCGCCCCGTGTCGCCGGCGCTGCGCGCGGAAATCGAAGGACGGTGGTGCGTGCTCGGCGCCCGCGCCGCGGCGGTGCGCTCGTCGGCCATCGCCGAGGACTTGCCGGGGCGTTCGTTCGCCGGCCAGTACGACAGCTTTCTCGGCGTGCTCGAGGCGGCGGCATGCGTCGAACGCGTCAAGGACTGCTGGGCCTCGCTCTGGTCGGAGCGCGCATTCGACTATCGCTGTCGCAACCGTATCGATCACGTGCACGCGGCGATGGCGGTCATCGTGCAGGCGCTCGTGCCGGCCGATGCCGCCGGGGTGATGTTCACGGCCGACCCGGTGAGCGGACGGCGCGACTGCGCCGTCATCGAGGGATCGTTCGGGTTGGGGCCTGCGATCGTGGCCGGCAAGGTCACGCCGGATCGGCTGGTCGTGTCGACGCGCGTCTTTCGCGTGGAGCGGCGCACGACCTCGGCGAAATCGCTTGAAGTCGTGCCGGACGGCCGCGGCGGAGTGCAAGAGCGCGTGATCGGCGGAACGCACGGGGCGGAACCTTGTCTCGATGACGCGCTCGCGTGCCGTCTCGCGCTCCTCGGGGCGGAGATCGAGTCGCTCCTGGGCGAACGTCAGGATATCGAGTGGGCCGTCGCGGGAGGAACCCCGCATGTGCTGCAGGCGCGGCCGATCACGGCGCTGCCGCCCGCCCCCGCGCGTTCGTGGGAGGACCGCCAGATCTGGACGAACGCCAACCTGCGAGAGGCCGTCCCGGACGTCATGACGCCGATGACGTGGAGCGGCGTCCGCATGCTCGCAGGGCCGCTGCTCGAACCGGTGTTCGCGCGCGTGGGGCTCCAGGTCGATGCGTTCCAACTGGCGGGCCTCGTCGCCGGGCGCGTGTACTTCAACGTCAACACGCTCGTGGCGATCGGCACGGTCTTGCACCTGCGATCGCGGATGGACGCGGGCGCCGTCTTCGGCGACGGCGGCCAAGGCGTGCACGCGCCGGCGGTCATGCGCTTTCCGGAGGAGGATCTCCCGCACCTGCGCTTCAGATTACACCGGCTGCTCCTGGGCCTCCCGGGCCTCGCCGTCCGGTTCCTGCGCAATCCGTCCCGTCTCGGCCGGCGAGTCCTGGCCCGGTTCGGCGCGCGCATCGACGAGGAAGCGCGCGCGCCGTGGCGTACGTTCGGCGATGTCGAGCTGGCGCGCCATATTCTTGCCGCCGATCGCGTCGTCAGAGAGGAGGTCCTCCCGGGCGGGAGAGTCCCGCTCATTGCAGCGGCAGGCATGACGAGCGTGCTCGGTTTGACGGCGCTGTGCCGCCGCTGGCTCGGCGATGAGGAATCGAGGATCGCGCACCGCCTTCTGGTCGGTCTCGGCGGCATGGAGGATGCCGAGGCCGGTCTGGCGCTCTGGCGCCTGGCCGCGCTCGCGCGGGCAGATGTGCGCGTCCAGGCGGCGGTCGTGCGGGAGACTACCTTCGCGGGCGTGGAGCAGCGGCTCGCGGGGACGCAGGAGGCGCGTCCGTTTCTCGCCGCATGGTCGGAGTTCATGGCGACGCACGGCCATCACGGCCCGGGCGAGTTCGAGATTGCGAACCCCCGATGGGTGGACCAGCCGGACGTGGTGTTACGCATGGTGCGGGGGTACCTGAGCGGATTCGATCGCGCCGACCCGATCCTCAAGGCGCGGCAACTTGCGGAAGGGCGCGCGTGCCTTGAGGTCGAGTGCCTGCGCGAGATTCGCAACCCCCTGCGCCGAGCGTTCTTCGGCGCGGTACTCCGGCGCGCGCAAGAGGGGCTGCGGTTCCGCGAGACGATGAAGAGCCAGGCGATTCGCTACTTCGCGCTCGTGCGCGCAAAAGTGCTCGAGCTGGGCGCGCGACTCGCGGCGTGCGGCGTCCTCGCCGTGGCGAACGACATCTTCTTCCTGGAAATGGAGGAGCTCGAGCGCGTCGCGGCAGGGAGCGTGGATCCTCGACCGCTGGTTGCTGCACGGCGGCGTGAGCACGACCGCAACGCCGCGCTTGCACCGCCTGCGATCGTGTTCGGGCGCTTCGAATCCGGGCAGAGCGCGCCCGAGGTTATCGACGAACGCGCAGGCGTGTTGCGGGGGATCGGCGTCAGCCCCGGTATGGCGGAAGGCAACGCGCGCGTGATCATGCATCCCGACAGAGACCACGTGCTGCCGGGCGAAGTGCTCGTGGCCCCTTGCACCGATCCGAGCTGGGCGCCGTGCTTCTTGCACGCGGCGGCGATCGTGATCGACCAGGGAGGGCTCCTGAGCCACGGCAGCATCGTGGCGCGCGAGTACGGCATCCCGTGTGTCGTCAACGTGGGACCGGCAAGCAGGATTCTGCGCACCGGGCAGCGCCTTGCGGTCGATGGCGACCGCGGCACGGTCGCGATTACGGGCGGTGAAGGCGAACCCCCGCGGCTTACTTGACCCCGTACACCGTGATGCGCTGGAAGAGGAGCGGCCGGGGGGGGTCGCCCCTCGTTTCGAGCCTGAGGAACCTCGCGGGGCGGCCGGGTGCGTCGATGCCCGCGTGGAATCGGGTCACGGGCACGTGTCCCTAGCCAGAATCCGAGCTGGGGGGCCCCGAGAATACAGTCCGAACTGCGCGTGCTCGGCTACGACGTGTCGGAATCCACGGTGGCAAAATACATGCGCCGCAGAAGAAAGCCGCCTTCCCAGACGTGGCGCACTTTCCTTGAGAATCACGTGAGTGACATCGCCGCCGCAGACTTCTTCACGGTACCGACTGCGACCTTTCGGGTGCTCTACTGCTTCCTGGTGCTCCGCCACGAGCGCCGTCGCGTCGTTCACTTCAACGTCACCGAAAGCCCGACGGCAGCCTGGACAGCCCAGCAAGTCATCGAGGCCTTTCCGTACGACGAAACGCCGCGATACCTGATCCGTGATCGCGATGGGATCTACGGGGCAGTTTTCAGGCGTCGAGTTAAGGCGATGAATATCAAGGAAGTGCTCATTGGGCCGAGAGCTCCTTGGCAGAATCCATACGCGGAGCGCGTGATTGGCTCCATACGCCGGGAGTGCCTCGACCACGTCATCGTCCTGAGCGAGGCCCACCTGCTGAGGATCCTGTCGCGGTACTTCGCGTACTACCACGAAGACCGGACACACTTGACATTGGACCGTAACGCCCCGACTCCGCGGCCGATAGAAGCACGGGAATCCGGGGCAATCGTCGCCGCGCCCCGCGTCGGCGGGCTTCACCATCGCTACCGCCGCGTTGCGTAGCGCGCTGTCTCGCTGCCTCGGTGGCCGAGGTCCACGGGGATGCTCTCGGCGGACCACGCGCAGACGGGTGAACTTGGTCGACAGAGCGGATCAATCTCCAACCGCCGCGCGGCTTCTCTCGACTCCGCGCCCTCCATCCAGCCACTCCAGCGCCGGATTCTGACGGCCAGAGCACCGCCATTGGCTCCGGATGGAGTTTCCGGTAGGGACACCCTTCCCGCCCGCCCCGCTCAGCCCTTCCTCCCGAGCAGCCGCAGGAACTCCTCCTCGTCGATCACCTCGATCCCGAGGGCCTTGGCCTTGGCGAGCTTCGAGCCGGCGTCCTCCCCTGCGACGACCAGATCCGTCTTCTTGCTCACCGACGAGGCGGCGGCGCCGCCCGCCGCCAGCACGGCCTCCTTGGCCTCGTCGCGCGTCATGCGCGCGAGCGTGCCCGTCAGGACCACGGTCTTGCCCGCCAGAACGCCTCCCTCGCGGCGCGCCGCCGGCGGGAACTCGACGCCGCCCTTCCTCAGCCGCGCCATGAACCGCGCGGTCGCGGCGCTCCCGAAGAACGTCGCAAGGGTGCCCGCGACGACCGGGCCTATGCCGTGCACCTTCTGGAGATCGTCCTCCGACGCCGCCATGAGCGCCTCGATCGTGCCGAAGTGCTCCGCCAGCACTTGCGAGGAGTGCTCCCCCACCTCGGGAATCCCGAGCGCGTGAATCACGCGCGCAAGCGGCCGCGACCGCGACCCCGCGATGGCGTCGATCACGTTGCGCGCGGACTTCTCCGCCATGCGCTCCAGGTCCTTCAGGTCCTCGACCGCCAGGAAGTACAGGTCGGCCGCGTCCTTGATCGTGCCGCCGTCGATGATCTGGTCGATCAGCTTCTCGCCCAGGCCCTCGATGTCCATGGCCCGGCGCGACGCGAAGTGGCGCACCCGCTCCTTGACCTGCTTCGGGCAGGAGATGTTCGGGCAGCGCACGAGCGGGCCGCCGGTCTCGAAGACGATGCGCGTGCCGCACGCCGGGCACGCGTCCGGCATCTCGAACGCCCGCTCCTGCCCCGTGCGCATCTCGACGACCGGCCCGAGCACTTCCGGGATCACGTCGCCCGCGCGCTGGATGATCACCATGTCGCCGATCTTGATCCCCTTGCGCGCGACCTCCTCGCGGTTGTGGAGCGTCGCGTTCCTGACCGTGACCCCGCTCACGTACACGGGATCCATGACCGCCACGGGCGTGAGCACGCCCGTCCGCCCCACCTGCACCTCGATCGCGCGCAGGCGCGTCATCTCCTGCATGGGCGGAAACTTGAACGCCACCGCCCAGCGCGGGCTGCGCGAGCGCACGCCGAGCCGCTCCCGCAGCGCGAACGAATCCACCTTCAGGACCAGGCCGTCGATCTCGAACGGGAGCCCGGCGCGCGCCGCGCCGACCTTCTCGTAGAGCGCCATGATCGCATCGACGCCGTCGGCCGTCTCCGCCATGGGAGGCGCCGGCAGGCCCGCCAACTTGCACCAGGCGACCAGTTCCTGCTGCGATCCGGCGTCGAAGCCCTCCGCCCGGCCCAGGCCGTAGAGGACGAGCCGCAGCGGCCGCGCCGCCGTCACGCGCGGGTCGAGCTGCCTGAGCGTCCCCGCGGCCGCGTTGCGCGGATTGGCGAACGGCTTCTCGCCCTTGGCCTCGGCCTGCGCGTTCAGGGCCGCGAAATCCGCCTTGGCCATGTAGACCTCGCCGCGCAACTCGAGCCGCGCCGGAATCCGCGCGGCCGGCAAGCCGAGGACCGGCGGAAGCTCCCTGATCGTCTTCACGTTCGGCGTCACGTCCTCGCCCGTCGTGCCGTCCCCGCGCGTCGAGGCCTGGACGAGGACGCCGCGCTCGTACACGACCTCGATCGCCGCGCCGTCGAACTTGTACTCGACGGTCAGCGGAGGAAGCGCCGAGCCCAGGCCGTCCTCGACCCGGCCGAGCCAGTCCTGAAGCTCCTCGCGGCTCGTGACGTTCTCCAGGCTCAGCATGGGCACGGAGTGCGTCACGGCCGGCCGCTCCTTGAGCTCGGCGGCCGGCACGCCCACGCGCTGCGTGGGCGAATCCTCGGTCCTGAGCGCCGGCTGCGCGGCCTCGATCTCCTCCAGTCGCCGCATGAGCCTGTCGTAGGCCGCATCGGGAATCACGGGATCGTCGAGAACGTAGTAGCGCCAGTTGTGGTAGTCGAGCTCAGCGCGGAGGCGCTCCGCTTCCAGGCGAAGCGCCTCGCGATTCTCTCTCGCGCCCATGGTCGTGTCCTCTCGGGAACGGCGTGCCGCGCGCGGCGCGCTTGCGGCCGGGCATTATACGCGCGCGGTGCGGGCAAGGCGAGACGCGCCCGCGCCGTGAAGCGCGCCGGTCACGCGCCGCCGCCCCGCAGCTTCTCGTACGCCGCGAGCAGCTCCTTGAAGCGCTCCTCCGCCCGGTGCATGGCCTCGGGGCCCAGGTGATGGAACTTGTCCGGGTGGCATCGAGTCGCAAGCCTGTGAAACGCGCGCGTGATCTGCGCGGCCCTCGCGCCGGGCGCAAGCCCCAGGAT
>JBFZCA010000514.1:0-5655 GCA_041308205.1 Planctomycetota bacterium
GCCGCCGGCGCGGGCGGCGGCAAGGCCAAGGTCGTCATCGCGCGCGACACGAAGGCGCTTGCGGACGGCGTGCCGGTTCGGAGCGTCGTCGATGCCATGGTCGCCAAGGTCATCGCGGGCGTGACCGGCAAGAGCAACCCTGACGAGGCATGGAAGGCCATCGTCCCCGGCAGCGCCGAGCGCGTCGCCATCAAGTGGAACGGCCTCTTCACCAACGCCTCGACGCGGCCCGAGGTGGTCATCGCCGTCGTCAAGGGCCTCGTACACGCCGGCGTGGGCGAGGACCGCATCTTCCTCTACGACTTCTGCCGCGGCGACTACAAGAACCTCGGCTGGTCGCAAGTCCCCGGCTTCCCGAACGTGCGATGCCTCGGCGCGCAGGAGGACGGCGGTTTCGGCCCGGAGGTCAAGGCCGGCGCCGTGACGACCAGGCTTGCCACGCTCCTCACGGACTCGACCGATATCCTCATCAACATTCCGCGCCTGAAGCACCACGGAATCACGGGCTGCACCTTCGCGCTGAAGAACCACCTGGGATCGATTCCCAAGCAGGGCGCGAAGGACCTCCACGGACATATTGAGAACATCGCCGACCTCAACGCGCTCGAGCCCATCAAGGGCACAACGCGGCTCGTCCTGGCCGACACGCTGATCGGCATCTACGACAAGGGGCCCATGTTCCAGCCCGGTTTCACCTGGGAAGCCTCCTCGATCATGGGCGGCACGGATCCCGTGGCCATCGACGCCGTGGGTGTCGACATCCTCAAGAAGCATCGCGAGTCGCTCGGCCGCGCCTACAAGGAGCTCAAGCCGCCCGTCACGTACCTCGACCGCGCCAGGGAGATCGGCCTGGGAGTCGCGGATCTGGACAAGATCGAGGTCGCGAGCGTATAGGGTGCGCGGCCGGCGCGGCACGTGCCCGTAATGTGAGGATTCGCGTTTCCTTCCTTTCATACGAGGCTCACGATCCTCGCCTTCGGCCCACGGCGGTGTACTCTTATTATAGATTTGGAGGGAGAGGGAAGCGGTATGGCAAGCGCATGCGCGCTGCCGGCGCCGCCGGCGCCGCCGGCGTCGCTGCGCTCGCGTGGCAAGGGGCAGCTTGCACACAGCGACACCTATGGGTGACCGTACACAGGAGACGCCGCCGAGCGTGCGTGTCCTCGTCGCGGACGATGAGCCCGCGGTCCTGGAGACGTACCGCTGCGTCCTCGCATCCCCGACGGGCACGCAAGCCGCGGCAGATGCGCTCGATGACCTGGCGGCCGCACTCTTCAGCGATGACGCCTCGCTCCTCGGCGATGACGCCGCCCCCACGGTCCGAGCGCCGCCTGAATTCGAGCTGACGTGCTGCACGCAAGGCGACCAGGCGCTCCATGCCGCCGAGGCGGCCAACGCGGAGGGCGCGCCCTTCGCGGTCGCGTTCCTCGACATGCACATGCCGCCCGGTCCCGACGGCCTCTGGACCGCCCGGCGCCTGCGCGAGCTCAGCCCCGATCTGAACCTCGTCATCGTGACCGGCTGCTGCGATGTCAGTCTCAAGGACATCGCGAGGCAGGTGCCGCCGGCCGACAAGCTGATCTACCTCCAGAAGCCCTGCCATTGCGACGAGATCCGGCAGCTCGCCGCCGCGTGCGGCGCCAAGTGGCGCATCGAGCGCGAGCTGCGGTCCTCGCAGGCCCACCTCGAAGCTCTTGTCGAGCGCCGCACGGCGGATCTCAAGAAGGCGCTCGATGCGGCGCAGGCCGCCAACGAGGTCAAGACCCAGTTCCTGGCCATCATGAACCACGAGCTCCGCACTCCCATGAACGGCATCATCGGCACGACGCAGCTTCTCATGGCGACCGCGCTCAACGAGGAGCAGCGCGCGTATGTCGGTTCGACCTACCGGTGCAGCCTGTCGCTCTTGTCCTTGCTGGATGACATCCTCGATTTCGCCAAGATCAACACCGGCACGCTGGAGCTGAACGCGGCCGACTTCGATCTGCCGGCGCTCTGCCACACCCTCGAGCGCGTGCTCAAGCCCAGGTTCGATCAGAAGGGCCTCGGCTGGGAGCTCTCCATCGGCCCCGATGTGCCCAGGATCGTCAAGGGCGACATGCTGCGCCTGCGCCAGGTGCTCACGAATCTCATCAGCAACGCGCTGAAGTTCACGGAGGAGGGGGGCATCGCGATCAACGTCGCGCTCAAGGAGCAGCGCGGGCGCCGGACGATGCTCGAGTTCGCCGTGACGGACACCGGCATCGGCATCCCGCCCGAGAAGCAGGCCGCGGTCTTCGAGCCCTTCACCCAGGTGGACGCATCGACGACCCGCGGGCACGGGGGAAGCGGCCTCGGTCTGGCCTTCTCGAAGAACGTCATCGAGCGCATGGAGGGGCGCATCGAGCTCGAGAGCCGGCCGGGCAAGGGCAGCACGTTCCGCGTCATCGTCCCGTTCGTGCAGGAGGCGGAATCCGCCAAGGAAGAGCAGCGCGCGGAGGGAGAGAAGTCCGGCGCTACCGCGAAAGGATGAACTCCGCCAGGTCGTCGATCTCCTGCGGGCTCAAGTCCGACGTCCTTCCGTGCCTGTCCGCCGCGTTGTGCGCCGTCACAACGTCCCGGATGCTCGCCGCGCGGCCGTCCGAGAGATACGGCGCGGTGCGCCACACCTCGCGCAGCGTCGGGGTGTCGAGCGCAACGCCGGCGTCGCGCTCCCGCCCCGTGCCCACGTCGATCAGCCGCAGATCCGTGAGGTGCGGGCCCGCGTGGCACGCCGCGCATCCCGCCTTCTCGAACACGGCGCGGCCCCGCTCGGCGGCCGCGCGCCGCGCGTCCCCGGCAAGGAAGGGGCTCGGCACGGGCTGCATCGCCTTCAGGTAGGCATCGATCGCCGCGGCTTCCTCCTCGGGCCTCACCGCGAACTGAATGTGCGTGATGCCGGCGCGCACGGCCCGCTCGGCCGATGCCCGCACTCCCGTGATCATCGACGGGGGCGTCGCGTGGGCGAAGAGCAGGCTCTTGGTGTTGCGCGGATTGCCGAGGCCGTCGTTCATGAGGTCCCAGTTCAGGCCGTCGACGCGGCCGTCGGGGTGGCAGCTCGCGCAGCTCTGCCACGATTGGAAGCACAGCGCCGCATCGTTGAAATGCATCTCGCCGCGCCTGACGGCATCGGGCTGCCCGCCGGCGCCCAGCGCGAACGAGTGGCCGCCCGCCGGCGAGGCCGCGGCAATGTCGACGACGCCCACGCCGTCCGTGAAGTACTCGGCCGCGTACAACTTGCCCTCGACGACGCACACCCCGCGCGGGCCGTTGCCCCGCAACGCGACCCGGCGGCGGATGCCCGTCAGGAACGCGAGGTCGTTCGGCACATCGGCGAGCGCCGCCGACACTTCCGTGACGCGCACGCCGGCCGCGGCCTTGCCGAGCCGCGCGTCGAGCGCCGCGCGGTCGATGATGCTCACCTCGTGCGTTCCCGCGTGGGCCACGCACAGCCACGCGCCGTCGGGCGTGCAGGCGGCGCCCCACGGATTCGCCGCGCCGGCATCGACCTCGTCGAGGAGCACCGTCGCCACGCAGGCGCGGCGGGCCGCGTCGATCACCGTGAGGGCGTTGGTGTTCATCCACCCGCGTTCGACCTGCGTGGTGGGCAGTTGATAGCGGCCCAGCACATGCGTCGCGTAAACCCGCAGACCGCACGGGGACACGCAGATCCCCCGCACGCCCGTGCTCCCGTTCGGCAGCCGAATCGGCTCGACCGCGCTTTTCGCCGCGGTGTCGATGACGCTGATCTCGGCAGCGGTATACGCGCCGTCGGCCGCGCCGAACGGCAGGAGGTTCGCCACGTAGAGCGTCGCGCCGTCCGGCGTCAACGCCGCCGCGACCGGTTCGCGGCGCACGGCGATGCGCGCGACCTCTTTCCCGGAGGGAAGATCGATGCACTGCACATCGTTCGTGAAGCGGTTGCACACGTACAGGGTCTTCCCATCGGGCGACACGGCGAGCGCGGACGGCGTGTGGCCCGCCGCGAGAACGCCCCGCACGGCTCCCGCGGCGACATCCACGACATGGACATGTCCCTCCGGAGAGCCGGCGGCGACGTAGAGCCGCGTCCCGTCGGGCGCGAGCGCCAGGGCCGCGGGCGATTCTCCGAGCGCGATCCTGCGCAGCACGTTCCCCGCGGCGCGATCGACGGCCGCCACCGCCGAACCCGCATGCTCGGCCACATAGAGGACGGCGCCCCCCTCGCCGGCGACGATGGCGAGCGGCGCGCGATGCGGCGCGTTGTCATTCGTCTCCGCGGCGGCGGCGGCGCCGATGCATGCCGCCGCAGTCAGCGATGTCAGTGCAATCCGCGTGATTCCTCGCACGCCGGCCTCCTCGGCGATCGTTCGCCGCGCGTGTATTGTACGTTCGGTCCGGGCGGGCCGGTAGGGCGGCCGCGCAGCCATTCACGGGTGTGGTTTCTCGATCCGTTCGTTCCCGCCGATGCGCCGAGGAAGCCGTGAACAGCTCCGGCGGCGGGCTCCGCCGCATCGCCGCCCGTGGTACAATGCCCGGATACCATCGCCGCGGAGGACCGCATGGCCGTCAAGGACAACTGGCGTCTCGACAAGGAGATCTGCTTCCTCAACCACGGCTCGTTCGGCGCGTGCCCCGCGGCCGTGCTCCAGGTCCAGCAGGCGCTTCGCGAGCGGCTCGAACGCGAGCCGGTCACCTTCTTCATGCGCGACTACTACGGGCTTCTCGACGAGGCGCGGCAGGCGCTCGCCGCCTGGCTGGGCGCCGATGCGGGCGGCCTCGTCTTCGTGCCCAACGCGACGACCGCCGTCAACGCCGTCGTGCGCTCGCTCGCCCTGGAGCCCGGCGATGCGCTCCTCGTGACCAACCACGGCTACGCCGCGTGCACCAACGCCGCGACATTCGCCGCGCAGCGCGCCGGCGCGCGCGTCGCGGTCGCGAACGTGCCCTTTCCCGTCCGCGGCGAGGAGGACATCGTCGCGGCAATCCTGGCGGCCGCATCACCGCGCACGCGTCTTGCCGTCATCGACCACGTGACGAGCCCCACCGCGCTGGTCTTCCCCGCGGCGCGCCTCGTGCGTGAGCTGGAAGGCCGCGGCATTCCCGTCATGATCGACGGCGCTCACGCGCCCGGCATGCTGCCCCTCGCGCTCGATGCGCTCGGGGCCTCGTACTACACGGGCAACTGCCACAAGTGGATGTGCAATCCCAAGGGCGCCGCCTTCCTCTACGCGCGCACCGATGTGCGGGAAGGGCTGTACCCCGCCGTCATCAGCCACGGCCTGACCTGGCCCACCCGCGATCGCTCCCGCTTCCACCACCTCTTCGATTGGCCCGGGACCTACGACCCCACCGCCGTGCTCACGCTTCCCTCGACGCTGCGCATCATGCCGGCGTTCTGCGAGGGCGGCTGGGACGCCATCCGGCGCGCCAATCGCGAGAAAGCGCTGCGGGGCCGCGATTGCATCGCGCGCGGCCTGGGTTGCGCGCCGTGCGCGCCCGATTCGCTCCTCGGCGCCATGGCGTCCTTCCTGCTGCCGCGCGGGTTCGGCGGCTTCCCGGCCTCAGACACGTGGATTCCGCCGCTCCAGGAGCGCCTCTTCGCGGCGTACAGGATCGAGGTTCCGGTCATGCCATGGGACGAGCGCAGCATCATCG
>JBFZCA010000515.1:0-10461 GCA_041308205.1 Planctomycetota bacterium
AGGTGGGCGCCGATCCCTGTGGCGCCCCCAGACATGACTACAACGTCTCCGGGGCTCAGATTCAGACCTGGCAGATCCCTGAAGACCGAAGGGCTCAAATGCCCCTGCGAGGTGAAGAACCTTCCCTCTCGATGTATGAGTTCCACCACGGGGCACCCTCTGTCCAGCGCCCCACGTAAGGCAACGCGCAGGTCGGTGTCCCGGTCGATTTCCAGTGTGCGAAACTGGACCGCCGGGTGTTCCTGCGCCGCACTCAGGAACAGTCCGAGCAGCCCCTCCGCCGGCAGCCGACTGAGAGCGTCGGCATCCTTGCGGCAGTGGATCAGCACGACGAATTTCCTGGCGGGTGATTGGAGAAAGGCCTTCAGGAGTGGAAAGAACCCCCTGAGGAGCCGCGAGACATCCGCCATGCCGCCCAACCTCGCCGACCCGCCTTCAGGCAAGGTGATGACCATTCCAACGAGGGACGCGAGCCCCGCGATTCTCTCTGAAGCCCTGGCCGCCCCTTCGGCAGTCAGAATGTCGTGGCCCTCTTCATCCGACCCGGAGCGCTCCGGCATGAACGGCATGGAAAGAGTATCAACGCCGTAATCCCGCCTGAGCAGGTCTCCCGCACTCTCGGCAATTCCGTCATCCTTGTCAGGCGAAAGAAGGAGGACCGACTCGCCGGGGCTCAATTCCATGGCGGCGGAAGCCGCCGGCTCCACGGGGGCGAGGTTGAATATGAGCCGCTTCAGGTTCGGCTCATCCTGCAAGGGCTCCGGGATTCCAGCCCGCGCCGCGCCGAGATCAGCCGCCCGGGCGGCCGCCCGCACGCCGGCGCCTTCCTGCCTGGCGACTACCGCGGAGATCCGTTCCGCGATGTCCTTCACCGTGCGGACCTGTAGAAAATCCTCCAATTCGATGGTGATCCCGAAGTGGCGTTCCGCGGCATCCATGATGATCGGGAGGCGGCTGGAGCGGATGGAGAGATCCCTCCTGAGATCCATGTCGGGCTGGATTTCGTCCCTGTTGAATCCCGTGGCATCCATGATGATGCGGATGAGCATCTCCATGTGATCCTGGCGCTCAGGCGCCTCGGCGAGGGCCGGAGAGGCCTGTCCGTTCGGGATGGCCGGGAGGCGCTCGACGGGTCGAGAGGGCCGCTGCCCGGCGGGGGCGTCGCGGCGAGATGCGGGAGCCTTCTCGAATCCGGCGAGGGAAACAATCCGCGGTTCTCCTCGAACCTTCAGATGCCCTTGAGCGAAGAGCTGGGCAAGGGCGGTCGTGTGAATGCGGCCCTCTGCAGGGGGAAGGCAGGTCTGGATGCATGCCGAGTCAGGGAGCGTGTCGGCGATGAGATTGCTCAATATGTCGCCGGGGCCCACCTCCACGAAGAGTCGGATTCCGTAATCATTCCAAAGGGTCTGGACATTACTCATCCAGTGGACGGTGGACTCCAGGTGGGCCATCAGGATCCGCCTGATCTCGCCGGGATCTGATGGATACGGCGCCATGGTCGCGTTGGAGATGATGGGGATCCGCGGGGCGTGAAATGGGAGGGAGGCAATGTACGCCTCGAGTTCGTCATGAATGACCCGCATGGCCGGAGAATGGAAGGCCATGCTGACCCGCAAGAGGGTGAACCGGTATCCCATCTCCTTCAGTCTTTCGCCTAGACGCTTGACCGCCTCGGTGTTGCCGCTCAGGACGACCTGATTCGGTGCATTGATATTGCCAATGTGGACATCCGCCCGTCCATGGATCATCTCCAACAGCAGATCCAGTGGGACGTCCACGGCCGCCATGACGCCCGGGTCCGCGTGCCCGGCGGCGGCCTTGTCCATGCAGCGGGCCCTCATGTTCACGATCCGGAACCCGTCCTCCAGCGAATAGACGCCGGCCAGGCACAAGGCGCTCAGTTCGCCTAGACTGTGGCCGGCCATGGCCACGGGGTGGATGCCAAGGGTGAGGAGGTGGCGAGCCAACGCGTGTTCGAGGGCGAACATGGCAGGTTGCTGCCAGCGGGTCTTCTGAAGGTTCTCCTCTCGATCATGGAACAACAAGTGCAGGAGGTCGAAATCCGCTGCCGCTGCCGCTCGATCCATCCACTCCTTGATGACGGGAAAGGATTCGTAGAGAACCCGCCCCATTCCTCCATAGTGTGCCCCCTGTCCGGGAAACACAAACGCGAGCGGCGGCACCGGCGAATCCTCGGGGCTCATGAAGATTCCCTGCTGCCCCAGGGACCGCACCGCCTTGGGTGAATCGATTCCGGCTTCGACGAGGGCGGCGGACTTCTCGATGACCGTGAGCGCCTCTTCTTCGGATTGCGCCACAACGGCCATCCGGCAGTTGCGGCCGCCCATCTCGGTCCGGAACACAGCAACGCCCTGGAGTATCGGAGGGCCGTCCCCCTCCTCTCCAGTCAGACGAGCCTTGCTGCCCGGGGAGACCAGGATCGTATCCACCTCGTCCAGAGCCTGCTCCAGTTGGACGACGTAGTTGGAGCCTCCAAACCCGAAGGCGTTGACCTGAAGCCTTCTTGGCCGGCCGGTCCCACACTTCCAATCGAGCGGCTCAGGGGCGATGAGGAGACCCGATCCGTCCAATCCCATTTCCGGGTCCGGGTGCTCGTAGTTGAGGGTGCCGGGGAAGACCCCCGTCTTCATGGCCATGACTCCTCGAATGAGGCTGTTAATGCCCGAGGCGCCCAGTGTGTGTCCGATCTGGGACTTGAATGACGTGAGCACGGTGCGCGTGGAGGAATTGAAGAACGTCTTCAGGGCCCGAGTTTCCTCCACGTCCCCTTGCCGAGTACTCGTGGCATGGCATTCCACCAGGTCCACGGCGTCGGGCCCGTACGGCAACCCGCGGAACGAGGCGCGAATGGCGATCTCCTGGGTGACACTGGAGGACTCCACCATGCCCAGATGGTTGTTGCTCGCGCCCATGCCGGTGATCATGGCGTGGACACGCGCTCCCCTTGCGCGGGCCAGGCTCTCCCGCTCGATGACGATCATTCCCCCGCCTTCGCCGAGGACCATCCCGTCTCTTTCAGCATCGAAGGGGCGGGAGGTCTCGTGAGCGGGTCTCTCCCTTCCCGACAGCCCGAAGAGTGCGCCCAGGGCGGAGAATTCCAGGAAATGCAAGTGTGCGAGCTTATCCTCGCCGCCTCCGACGACGGCGGCATCGATGATGCCGTTTCGAATCATCTGCATGGCGCAGTGAAGTGCGACCAGCGAGGTCGCGCAGGCCGCGGAGACCGAATAACTGGGCCCCATGAACCCATACCGGTTGCAGATGAAGCCGGCCGCTGCGCAGTTGAGCCTGCCCAGGAGTGTGGTGTCATCCGGGGCCATGCGCCCGGACTTCACCTCCTGCTCGATTGCACTCGCCTGGTCCGGCGTGAGGTGAACGGCCCGCGCGATGGCGGCGAGGATGTCGTGAGCGTATGCCCTGATGATGATGCCGGTGAGGGTTCCCGCCGCCTCTCCCGAGTTCTGGGAGATGAGGACTCCGATTCGCTCGCGGGGGATATTCGACTCCAGGATGCCGGAGGCCCGGATGGCCCTGTCCGCCAGCCACATGGTGATCCTCGTGGCCTCGGTCATGGTCCGGAAGTCCTGGGGGGGGATCCCAAGTTCATTGCGGGAGACTTGAAAGTCCAGGAAGGCGCCTACCTTGCAGTAGGTCTTGTCCGGAACGTGCGGCCGGGGATCATAATAGCACCCGTGATCCCACCGGGAAGGCGGCACCAATGTGATCCCGCTCTTCATGGCCACGCTTGCAGCCCAGACCTCCTCCGGGCTCTTGCCCAGGGCATTGAGAATGCTCATCCCGGTGATGGCAATCCTCTCGCGAGCGTCTTCATGCGGGGCGACTTGCGTGCGTCCATGGCCGACCCTGGAGGATGGGGTTTCCCTGTGCGGCGGCACGCCGGGTGCAGGTTCGGAGGTGTTCTCGATCGACGCTTCGAAGGGTTGATGCAGCACGAGAGGGCCTTCGGCCACCTCGCGGTGAAAGGACTCCAGATTCCGGACCTTGCCGATAAGGCCCGCGCAGGCCCCGCTCATGAATTGCCCGCGTTCCAGACAGGCCTGCGCATCGAGCGGCATCCCGCTGGGCCTGTCCACGCCTCGGGCCGCAGCGAAGAGGCTCCCCGCGGTCATCTCTTCCATTTTCGTTCGGAAGGATCGCTCGTCCTGGCGGCCCGCGGCGAACTCCCTCTCCAGAGACAAGACGGCGGCCACTCTCGGGGTCCGCAAGGATCGCACCCGAAGACCAGTGCTCTGGCCCGAAACGACTGTTCCCCCCGGCGGCGATTCCACGATCATCCGCCGATAGAGCGCCGTCAGGGCGCCCGTTTCAACGATCTCCCGGGTGGCCAGATAGGCCGTGCCCATCTGGATGGCGTCCGCGCCGAGCACGGCGGCCATGAATGCGGTTTCCCGATCGAAGATGCCCCCGGCAAGGATCACGCGACAGTCCTGGAACAGGGATGGTTTGCGCCGTTTGAGGTCCAACACCATTTGCGCCAGGGTGAGTGTGCTATGTTGCCCCACGTGGCCGCCTGCCTCGTACCCTTCGCAGACTACGTACCGGACGCCCGCTTTCAGGGCGAGCTCGAGCAGGGCTCCATCAGGGGCGATGTACGCGACCCCTATGCCGCATTCCAGCAATTCTCTTACGGGGGAGAGGTCGCCTCCGGCGATCCAGACGAAACGCGGCCGGTGTTGCTGTATCCAGGCCAGATGCGTCTCCCGGAACGGGTTCTCTGCCAAGGACACGACATTCACCGCATACGGGCGTCCGCCCATGATCTCCGGCAAGCGTCCCAGCCGCCGGTCACGGGCCTCCGCGTCCATCAGGCCGAGGGCGATGGTGGGCAATCCGCCGGCATCGGCAACCCTTGAGGCAAACTCCGGGACATCCGTGATACAGGACATGGCGCCCTGGATGAAGGGGTATTTGATTCCCATCTCTCTGGCGACAGGGCTGTCCAGGAAGCAGTCCTTTTTCACCGCAGCCGAGCGGCATGAGCCTCGTATCTCCTCCATGAAGGCTTTCACGGCCGTCTCGGTTCCGGTCCCGAAACGCTCAGTGAACGACGCCGCAAAGGCCGCCTCCACACCCAAAGGGATGACCTCGCCCTGCGTGAAATTGCTCTCCAGGGGCTGGAGGGCTTTGGCCTGCACCTGGCTGACGAAGGAACGACGGCTTTCGTCCGTGATTGTTGCCGCGCACAGCGAGTCCTCGAGCGTCTTGATCTCCTTGAACGCCAGCGAGTTTCCCTTGTTGAAAAGGCGACAAGGAACTTGCAGGTCCAACCCGACCAGGGCGGTGGAATCCATGCGGAGCTCGGCGAGCCGCCGGCGATGGAGATCGTCAATGGCCACCAGATCGGTCAGCCAGTGGACGCTCTCGAAGACAATGCCGGCGGCTCCTGTGGACAGGAATGCCGCCGCCGCTTCAGGCGTCCAGATTCCGCCCCAGATGAGGATGTCCAAGGGCTTCGCGGGCGCGCGGACCATTTCCCTGGCCGCCGAATAAAGAACCAAGGTCGTCTCGCCGCTCACGAATCCAGAAGCCTCGCATCCCTTCAGAACGATGCGCCCGATTCCCGAGCCATCCTTCACCATCGCGGCCAGGAGATCCACGTCCCCGATGATTGGAAAGCACCGGTAGTCCTCCGACAACGCCCTCAGTCGCTGGAGGATGGCGGCAGGATCCCCCGGGCGAAACTGGGACCGGCATTCCACCCAGAGGTTCCGGACCCCTGTTTCCTTCAGGAGCCGTCCCACGGATCCGGTCATCAGGGCGGGGGCCGAAATCTTGACATCGCTGACATGGCCGGCAGGGTCGGCCTTCTGCAGAAAGGAATGCAGGGCTTCCGCCCCCATCATGGAGAAATCGAAGACGGCGCTGCTCCCCGTGTGCCGAGCCATCCGGGTCACCGCCTGGCATATCTCCTCAGGTCTCCAGACCAGACCAATGGTGGGAACCCGCTCCTCAGCCGACACGCCCGGACCTCCGCTTCAACGCCATGCGTTCACCTGGTCAATCTCGACTCGTGCCGTTCGTGCGCCCAGCCGGGCTCAGGCGTGCGTGGCGCAAGAAACAACTCCTCTCGTCCCCCACGGGCGCCTTGACGGCGTGATCGGGGTCGGCATCGGGGGCCATGCGGGATACGATCTCGATGGGCCGGGCACTCTGTCCATCGGGCCGCATCGGAGCACAGAGCCTGGGCGTCTGGCGGGCGCGACCGGCCGCAGCCCACGGCAGCAGCATCATGACCACGAGAAGCGATTGGTGCCGTCGTTCGGTTACTTTCCCATTCGTTCGGCATTTTCCATGCGCCCCTTGGCCCACGACCATCGTGGGGCAACACCAGTCACGCAGTGCCTCCTGAACCATCCGATTCCCAACAGGAGCCGTCCTAGACAGAACGTTCGGCTGTCATCTTCCCGATTCTCACGGTCGCCGCCATTCCTGCCAAACGGCGCCCTGGCGGTCTGCCGGATCCGAACAGGGCCCACGAAGGAATCTCATGGTGAGGAGTATACTCCCGCGGCAAGAAGGACGCCAGCGAGACCGCAATGAGAGACCGCGCTCGTCGCGACAAGGGGTCCGAAACGACTTCGGGCAACTCCCGAGCGAACCGTGAACCCGGCCACCGAAAGGACTACCGGCGGCTCATCGGGAACCCTCCTTACGGCTTGCCGAGCCGTGCACGGTCGCCGCTACCGGACGTTCACGGTACGTGGAATCACAAAGTTTTTCTGAAGATGCGATATTTCTTGTATGGTCTCGCGCCCCCTTCCTCGAGCAGCGCGTTGACGGCCTCGTTGTCCTCCAGGGTCCAGCCCAGCTCGAGAGAACGGTATTTCCCTTTTTGCCTCACAACCTCATAGATGTGGCGAACGGCCAGCAAGGGAAGTCCCATTTGCCGGTAGGTGTCCTTGACCCCGAAGATCAAACATCGCAATCCCGTGATCTCCCGCCGATACAGGATCATCTTCAGCAAGCCCAGCAGACCGATCCGCCCGTTGAGACGCTTGAGCAAGGGGTTGATGTCGGGAAAGATCACGCAGACCGCCGCGGGGTCACCTTCGTAGGAGATGAAGAACGCCAGGTCCGGATCCGCGAAGGTCATCACGTTCTTCTGAATGTCCCGCATCTCGTCATCGCTCAGGGGAACGAAGCCCCAGTTGCCGGACCAGGAGGCATTGTAGATCTCCTTGATCAGGGCGAACTCGGCGTTCTCGTCCTTGGGACGAAACCGACGGATGGAGAGACCTTTCTTCCGGGCTATCCGTTCAGCCAGCCGATCCATCCACTCCGGAAGCCGGTAATCGCCATCGATCAGGAAGGCCACCAGGTCCTTCTCCTTGGTGAAACCGCACGATTCGACCAACCGTGGGTAGTACGGCGGGGTGTAGGTCATCATCAACGCCGGCGGATACTCGAAGCCTTCTATGAGCAGCCCCACCTCGTAATTCGTGGACGGGTTGAGCGGCCCCCGCACGAAGGCCATCCCCTTCTGGCGAACCCACGTCTCCACGGCAGAGAAGAGCGCGGCTGCAGCCGCCGAATCGTCAGTACATTCGAAGAAGCCCCAAATGCCCATCTTTTCATCGTGGAGCTCGTTATACCGCCGATGGGTGATGCCCGCGATCCTTCCCACCGTCTCCGAGCCACGCCGGGCCAGAAAGAGCCTGCGTTCGGCACACGCCCAGAAAGGGTGCCTGCGGGGGTCCAGCATCCGCCGAACCTCCTTCTTAAGGGGCGGAACCCACCTGGGGTACTCTGCGTATATTCTCCAGGGGAGGTCGATGAAGTCCTCGAGTTCCGATCCTTCCTCCACAACAACGATCTCGACGCCGGCCATGGATGCTCCGTTCAAGGCAGGGTTTCTCACGTGACTGCCGTCCTGCGATCGTCGTGGCGTTTCTCGCGTCGATTATCTCCGGTTTCCGTAGTGCGGCAAGCTCGATTCGGGCGCCGACAACCGCCCGTCCCGACCGCGTCTGCTATGTCCTCCCCTGCCCTTGACGACCCTAGTGATCCAGCATCGCACGCACCTTGCAGGCCAGACGCGCCGGCGTGTAGGGTTTGGGGAGAAACGCAATCCCTGCCGCGGGCACGCCGTGATTCGCGATGGCGTCCTCCGAGTATCCTGACGTGAAGATGAACTTGAGATCGGGCCCGGCCGATTTCAGCCATTCGGCCATCACGTTGCCGCACATTTGCGGCAGGCCGTCATCGGTGATGACCACACGGACGGGTTGCCCCTTATACTCACGAGCCACGCGCATTGCTTCCTCGCCGTTGACGGCGCGCAGAACGGTATAGCCCAGCGATTCCAATACGCTGCACGCCAGATTGCGCACGGCTCGTTCATCGTCGACAACCAACACTGTTTCAGTGCCGCGAGGCATCGGCCCCCCTGCCCTGGGCGGCTGCATCGACGCGTCCAGCGGTTCGCCCACTGCCGGAAAATACACCTTGAACGTGGTGCCTTTGCCCAATTCGCTGCACACGCCGATGTGACCGCCGTAGAGCTTGACGATAGTGTCGCATGTCGCCAGTCCCAGCCCCGTGCCCTTGCCTCGTGGCTTCGTCGTGAAAAACGGCTCAAACAAATGGGCTCTGACTTCATCGGTCATGCCCGTTCCCGTGTCACTGACGGTGAGCAGTACGTAGTTGCCGGGAGTCACTCCCGCATGTGCGCGTGCGTAGTTGTCGTCCAGAGTGACATTGCTGGTTGTGACGGATAGTGTGCCGCCGTTGGGCATGGCATCGCGGGCGTTGACGACCAGATTCAACAGCAGTTGTCCGAGATAGCCGGAGTCGACCCTGACTCGCCCGACGTGCTCTCCGCGGACCATCCTCAAATCGATGTTCTCGTTAATGAGTTGCCGCAGCATTGTGTCCAGGTTTCCCACGACGTCGTTGATGTCGAGCACGACGGGAGTCGCTCGTTCTTTGCGACTGAAGACCAGAAGTTTGTGCGTCAACCCGGCTGCACGCTCCGCCGCCTGCCGAATCGTCTCGACATCCTTGCGCATGGGAGCGTCCGCATCGAGTGCTCCCATCATCAGATCGCTGCACCCGAGGATGACCGACACAAGATTATTGAAGTCGTGCGCCATGCCGGCCGCGAGCTGCCCCACGACCTCCATTTTCTGCGCGTCGATGCATTGCGCCTCAAGCTTCTTGATCGCGGTGACATCGCGGCTGATTTTCGACGCGCCCACGATCTCACGATTCCTGACCTCGATCGGAAAAATGTTCACGGAGGTGTGGATGAGAGTTCCGTCTTTTCGCCGTCGCACCGTGTCGCACGATGCCACCGGCTGGCCCTTTCTGACATTCTTCAGGATCTCGAGGTACTCGTGGTAATGATCGGGAGGAAACAGAACAGACAGAGAGCACCCGATGATTTCTTCGGCGGTGTAACCATACTGGCGTTCAGCGCCGCGGTTCCATCCAATGATGATGCAGTCCACCGACATGCTGACGATGGCGTCCTCCGAGTATTCCACAATGGCCGCCAGCCTTGCGCGGTCCTGCTCAAGTGATTTGCGCTCGGTGATGTCCTCGGCAATGCCCGCGAAGCGTGTGACCTTGCCCTGGCCGTCGCGAACCGGATAGCTCCGCGCCCAGATCCACCGTATCGTGCCATCGGGACGCACGATGCGATACTCCTCCTCGTATCCGCCGGTCTCGCGCTGACGGGCCATCGCGTCGCCTACCCGCTCACGGTCCTCCGGGTGAACGGCTTCCAGGAAGCTCTGGAAGTTGTCGTAGAGGCTTTGGCACGTGCTGCCGCAGATTGTCTCGTAGGCAGGGCTGATGTACAGCACCGCGTCGTCCGCGGCGTTCTTGATCCAGAATACTTGCTGGAGGTGGGCCATCAGTTCCCGGAACTGCGCCTCCGTCTCGCGCCGTTCGGGCTCCGCCTGTCCCGCCATCATCCTGTGGATGACCGCGCCTTCGTCTTGATCGTTGCTCTTCATGGGAATCACCGCCAGTGGACATGCCAGACATGTTGTCCAGGGACATCTGTCCGGACAGACACCCAAGGACCGGCAACCGATCGGCCGGCCGTCCTCCATGGACAGCGCCGTCATTGTCCTCGTTGGGGATCACGGCAGTCAAGAGGGATGGCCGGACGCTTCGGAGCGAGAGCCTCGGGGGCCGAGGTGATCGCGTGGAAATCAACCGGACAACGCGAGAGGGGTGCGAAGTGCGGCCGACTCCGGCAACGCGGTAGGCGACGGAGAGCGTGCAATGCGGGGGCGGGGCGCAAAAAGCGGCGCGACGTCGTTCTGAGCGGGACGTGGAGCGTCAACGCGCCGCCAGAGCCACCCGGGGCTCGCGCGGTGCCGGCTGATGCGCCGACGCGGACAAGTTGACCGTGCCGGCGCGTTCCGGTACCATGAAGGTCGATGCAACCGCAATCGAGATGCCCTATCC
>JBFZCA010000516.1:0-8888 GCA_041308205.1 Planctomycetota bacterium
GCGCCGTCCGCGAGCTCGCGCGCGGGAACCCCGAGCGCGACCGAGGCGTTGAAGATGCGCGCCCCGTCGATGTGCACCCGAAGGCCGTGCCGCCGGGCCACCGCAATGAGGGCGTCCTTGCGGTCCTGGCGAAGCAGCGACCCGCCGCCGCGGTTGTGCGTGTTCTCGAGCCACAGGACCGCCGGCCGCGGGAAATGCACGTTCGCGGGGCGGATGGCGGCCTCCAGCGCATCGGGATGCATGATGCCGCGCTCCGCGGGCACCAGGCGCGGCGTGAAACCCGCCACGCTGCACATCGCGCCCGCCTCGTAGAAATAGGCATGCGCGTCGGGATCGAGAAGCACCTCGTCGCCGTGCCCCCCGTGCGCCATGAGCGACACGAGGTTGCCCTGGGTCCCGCTCGTCACGAGCAGCGCCGCCTCCTTGCCCGCCAGCTCCGCCGCGCGCGCCTCCAGACGATTCACGGTCGGGTCCTCGCCCAGCATGTCATCGCCGAGCTCGGCGTGCGCGATGGCGCGGAGCATCTCCTCGGTCGGCAACGTCTGCGTGTCGCTGAAAAGGTTGATGACGTCGGCCATGACCACTCCCTCGCAGGCGCGGCCGTTCAGAGCTTCTTCAGGCGCTCCTGCTTGTCCCACGCGGCCAGCGGTTCGATGAAGAGATCGAGCTTGCCGTCGAGCACCGCCTGCAACTGGTGAACCGA
Source organism: Planctomycetota bacterium (assembly GCA_041308205.1). GTDB lineage: Bacteria > Planctomycetota > UBA8108 > UBA8890 > UBA8898 > UBA8898. The sequence goes on from JBFZCA010000516.1 coordinate 704, forward strand.
GAGGCCGATCCTGTGGTCGGTGATGCGATTCTGCGGCCAGTTGTAGGTCCGGATGCGCTCGTTGCGATCGCCCGAGCCGATCTGCTCGCGCCGGTTCTTGGCGATGGCCTCCTCCTGCCGCCGCTGCTGCATGTCGTACAGGCGGCTCCGGAGGACGCGCATGGCCCGGTCCTTGTTGCGATGCTGGGATTTCTCATCCTGGCAGGACACGACGAGCCCCGTCGGAAGATGCGTCACGCGCACGGCGGACGCCGTCTTGTTGACGTGCTGCCCGCCCGGCCCCGAGGCGCAGAACGTGTCGATCCTGAGCTCGTCGGGCTTGATCTCGACTTCCACGTCCTCGACCTCGGGGAGAACCGCCACCGTCGCCGCCGACGTGTGAATCCGGCCGCTCGCCTCCGTGACGGGCACGCGCTGCACCCTGTGGCCGCCGCTTTCGTGCTTCAGGGCGCTGTAGACTTCCTTGCCGTGCACGGAGAAGATGATCTCGCGCATGCCGCCCAGGTCGGTCTTGTTCATGTCGATGAGCTCGACCTTCCAGCCCTTCTCCTGGGCGTAGAGGCTGTACATCCGGAACAGGTCGCCGGCGAAGAGCGCGGCCTCCTCGCCGCCGGTGCCGGCGCGAATCTCCATGATCACGTCGCGCGTTCGGTCGGGCTCGTCCAGGAGCAGCGCCTCCTGGATCTCGTGGGCCAGACGCCGCTCCACGCCGGAGAGCTCCTCCACCTCGGCCTGGGCGAGCTCCCGCATCTCCGGATCCGCATCGGCGCCGGCGACGAGCTCCTCGGCCTCGGCGAGGCGGGCGCTCGTGTCGCGCCAGCGGGTGTACTGCTCCACCGGCCCGGTCAGACCGCTGCGCTCCTTGATCAGCGCGCGCAACCTGCCCGCGTCGCCGGCCACATCGGGGGATGAAAGGAGGGCGTCGACCTCGGCCAGGCGCTGCGCCATGACCTGAAGCTTCGCGGCGAGGGTATCGGGGAGCGAACGCATAGCAGGCGTCGCGCCGTGGCAGGCGCTCGACACGCGCGCGCGGCGCGGCTAATCCTCAGCCTTCTTCTTCTTGAGTGCCTTCTGGGTGGCGGCGGAGTCCCACTTGAACTTCTTCTGGAAGCGCTCGACGCGGCCGGCCGTGTCGACGAACTTCTGCTTGCCCGTGTAGAACGGATGGCACTTGGAGCAGATTTCCACGTTGATCGCCGCCTTCGTGGACCGGGTCTTGAACGTCTCGCCGCAACCGCAGGTCACGATCGTCTCTTGATACGCGGGATGTATGTCCTTCTTCATGCCGAAATCCTCCGGTAACGCGAACGCTGCGCCGCGCGCGCCGGCCGTGCGCAATTCCGCACGGGCCCGCGCGACCGCAGACTCGTAATTCTATCGGCTTTTGCGGCGAACCGCAACGCGGGGGCGGCGGCGCCCACGAATCCGCAACCTGCGCTCTGCGCGCAACTTACGCGGAATCGCGCTGCTGCCCGCGACGCGGGACGGTGGTCCCCTTCCCGAACTGCTTGCTCGTCACCACCTCGGGCGTCACCACGAACTCGGTCAGATCGCGGCTGTAGGTCGGGAACTCGTACATCACGTCGAGCATGACGTCCTCGATGATGGCGCGCAGCCCGCGCGCCCCGCCGCCCCGCTGGAGCGCATCCTTGGCGATCATGCGCAGCGCCGCCGGCGCGAACGTCAGCTTCACATCCTCCAGTCGGAAGAACTCCTGGTATTGCTTGGTGATCGCATCGCGCGGCTCGGTGAGGATGCGGACCATCTCGTCCTCATCGAGCGGCGTGAGCACGGAGATGACCGGCAGCCGGCCCACGAACTCCGGGATCATGCCGAACTTGATGACGTCGTCCGCCTCGACCTGCTTCAGGAGCTCGCCGCGGCGCTTGTCGTCGCTCACGTCGGTGCCCGCCCCGCCCGGGCTCTTGAAACCGATCAACTGCTTGCCGACGCGCCGGGCCACGATGTCCTCGAGGCCCGTGAACGTCCCGCCGCAGATGAAGAGGATGCGCGACGTGTTCATCGGTATGTACTGCTGCTCGGGGTGCTTCCGGCCGCCCTGCGGCGGCACGTTGGCGATCGTGCCCTCGAGCATCTTGAGCAGGCCCTGCTGCACGCCCTCGCCGGAGACGTCGCGCGTGATGGACATGTTCGGCGCGACCTTGGCGATCTTGTCGATCTCATCGACGAAGACGATGCCCTGCTCGGCGCGCTCGAGCGACCAGTCCGCCGACTGCAGCAGCCGCAGCAGCAGGTTCTCCACATCCTCGCCCACGTAGCCCGCCTCGGTGAGCGTCGTCGCATCGCCGATCGCGAAGGGCACGTCGAGAATCCGCGCGAGCGTGCGCGCCAGGTGGGTCTTGCCGCACCCCGTCGGCCCGATCATGAGGACGTTCGACTTCTCGACCTCGATGGCCTGCGGGCGGTTCTTCGCGGCCATCCACAGGCGCTTGTAGTGGTTGTGCACCGCGACCGCGAGGACCTTCTTGGCGCGCTCCTGGCCGATCACGTACTTGTCCAGCTCGTTCTTGATGAACTTCGGATCGGGGATCTCGCGCAGGAACATCGGGGCGGGGTGCGGCGCCGCCGACGCCGCGTGATCCTCGCGGATCAGCGAGTGGCAGATGTCCACGCACTCGTTGCAGATGTACACGCCCGACGGACCCGGGATGAGCTGCTCGACGTCGCGCACGCTCTTGCCGCAGAAGATGCAACGCTCGATCCGCCTGTTGCTCCGTCCTGTGCGCGCCATGACGCTCTACCCCTTTTTCTCCCTGAGTGACTGCAGCACCTCGTCGACGATCCCGTACGACTTCGCCTCGTGCGGCGTCATGAAGAAATCGCGGTCCGTGTCCTTCTCGAGCGTCTCGCGGCTCTGGCCGGTGTGGCGCTGCAGCGCCTCGAGGAGCAGATGCTTGTTGCGCTTGATCTCGGCCGCCTGGATGACGATGTCCTCGGCCGTCCCCGAGGCCCCGCCCCAGGGCTGGTGGATCATGATGCGCGAGTGCGGCAGGGCATGGCGCTTGCCCTTGGTCCCGGCCGCGAGCAGCACGGCGGCCATGCTGGACGCCTGGCCGATGCAGTAGGTCGCGATGTCGCAGGGCACGAACTGCATCGTGTCGTAGATCGCCAGGCCTGATGTCACGATGCCGCCCGGGGAGTTGATGTACATGTTGATGTCCTGGTTCTTGTTCTCGCTCATCAAGAACAGGATCTGGGCGACGACGAGATTCGCGCTGTAGTCGTTGATCTCGGGGCCGATGAACACGATGCGGTCCTTGAGCAGCCGCGAGTAGATGTCGTACACGCGCTCGCCGCGGCCCGTCTTCTCGATCACGGTCGGCACGAGAAACGCCGCGGGCTCGGGAACCCCCTCGTTGCGCTCGTGCGACCGCAATCCCATCCCCGGGCGCGCGGGCGGCTTCGGCGTCCCGTGCGGTTGAGCCCTTGTCTTCATGCGCGCTCCTCCCCGCCCGCCGCGGGCGCCTCCGCGCCCTCGGCAGCACGTTCTTCCGTCTTGTCTTCGGCCGCGATCCGGCAGTTCTTGCGCAGGTGGTCGTAGACCTTCACGGCGAGCAATTCCTGCATGAGCCGCTGCATCGAGCCGCGCGCCTCGAGGCGCCGCTTGAGCTCGACGAGCTCCCGGCCGCGAACGCCCTGCATCGCCTGGAGGTACTCGTCGACGTCATCCTCGCCGACCTCGATCTTGTGCAACTCGGCCAGCCGGTCCATGACGACCTGGCGCCTGAACATCTTCTCGGCCGCATCGCGCAGCTCGGCCGAGGCCGCTTCCATCTTCTTGGCTTCCTCGGCCTTCGCCGCCGCCGCGGCAGCATCCGCGGGCGCGGCAACATCCGCGGGCGCGGCAACATCCGCGGGCGCGGCAATATCCGCGGGCGCGGCCGCATCCTCCGCGGCCGCCGACCCGTCCTCCGCCCTGATGGCCCCCAAGTCGGGCAACGCCTTGGGCGCGTATTCCTCGATGCGCTTCGTGACGCCCTCGGGAATGGGGAAGCTCACGCGCTCCATGATCTTGTCGAATGCGCGCCCCCCGATCGCCCCCTCCGCCGCGCGCTCCTTCTCGGCGCGGATGCCCTCCGCGATCTTGGTCTTGAGCTCGGCCACGCCGGAGCACTTGAAGAGCCCCGCCCACGCATCGTTCAGCTCGGGCGCCTTGCGGCGCTTGACTTCCTTGGCCTCGAGCTCGACCTTGACGCGCCGCGCGCGCATGCGATCGTTCTCGTTATCCTCGGGCACCTGGAGCTCGCAGGCGATACGGCGCTCCCCCGCCAGGAGCTTCTCCTTCAGCTCGGGGACCTCGAGCCCGTACACGTCGTTGCGCCCCACGACGAGCGCGTTGCCGTCGTTCTGGACGAGCACCTTGCCTCCGGAGGAGATCTTCGTGGCGGCGATCACGACGTCGCCCTCGGCCGGCGGCCACACGTCGACGACCGCCAGGTCCGCGCGCTCCTTGCGCAGGTGCTCGAGCTGCGCGTCCACTTCCTCGTCGGTCACCGCGACGGGCTCCCGCGTCACCTCGATGTCCTCGAGCGGCGGCAGCGCGAATTCGGGGACGACCTCGACCGTGGCCTCGAACTCGAACGGCGCGCCCTCGGCAAGCTCCACGCGGGTGAACTCGGGCCGGCCGACCATGTACAGGCCCCGGTCCTTGATCACCTCGCCGATGGCCATCTCCTTGAGGTTCTTCTCGAGCTCCTCCATGAACTTGGAGCCGACAATGCGCTCGAGCAGCCGCCGCGGCACGCGCCCCTTGCGGAAACCGCGCCGCTGCACCTGCGCCCCCAGCTCGCGCCAGTTCTCCTTGAAGATCTCGCGGATCTTCTCGGCCGGAACGCGGCCCTTGATGCGCCGCGCGGTGGGCGAAAGCTCCTCGATGTCGGCCTCGGCGCCGAGGCGATCGTCCTCGGCCGCCTCGTCCCCGCCGGCCTCCGCGGCCCCGTCGTCGAGGCGCTCGCTCTCGACCGCCTCGCCCTGGTCCGCATCCGCGGCCTCGGCCGCCCTCGCCGCTTCCATGTCCGCCTCGATCCGCTCGGCGGCCTGCGCCTCGGTCAGATCGTCCGCGTCGGCCTCGCGCTCCTCGCGCCGCTCCTCGTCCTGATTCGCTTCCTGCGCCACCGTGATCCTCCGGGGGAACGAACACGCACCGGCGGGCCGCCGCGGCCTGCACGGGGAACGTCCATGCCCCGCCGCGGGACATGCGACGCTTTCGTTGAAACCTCCCCACTATAGCAGACAGGATGGGGGTGTCAAGCGCGCCCGGCGGCCCTCATTTCACGAGCGCCGCCCTCGCATCCGTGCGCGCCTGCGCCTCCTTCAAATAGCCCAGCACGGCCTCGAACGCGGCCTCCGCGCGGGCATCGGCCTTCACCGCGATGCGGAACGATGCGCCGTCCCAGACGCAGGCGCCGCCCGCGGCCCGCGCGGCGCGCTGCAGCAGGAGCCCGAGCGCGCATCCTTCCGTGCCGATGGCCAGAACCGCGCCCTCCAGTTCCCGATCGACCTCGACGGACAGGCCGTAGACCGCCGCCGCGACCCGCGCAAGCTGCGCCATCGGAACGCGCGCCGCGCTGAAGGCCGGCACCTCCGGCAACACGTAGGGAAGCATCGCCGCGTGCTCGGCCGCAAGGGCGACGTCCACGCGCCACAGCTCGAGCGGCCGGCCGCGCGTCTCCGGCCGCGGCGGCAGCAGGCGGCCCCATGCGCGCACGAACGAGCCCGGCGGCATTCCCCGCAGCTTGTCCTCGTTGCCGAAATCGTACGTCCTCGACATCCGGCCGACGACCGCGTACCACCCCCGCCCGAGCCCATCGATCGCCGCGCATGCCCGAGGAGTCCACACGAAGGGCGCCAGACCGAGCTCATCGCCTTCCTCGATCCGCACGCGCGCCTTGATTGCGCCGGCATCGCCGGCGTCCACGCCGAGCATGAACGCGTCGAGGCGAACGAACCCGCGGTATTTCTCCGGGAAGGCGGCGAGCTCGCGCGGCGAGACGGACGGCGCGGAGGCGAGGTTCGGCGCCCCCCCGATGCTCCCGCCCCCGAGCACGAGGTACGGCTCGACCGCACGCGCGAATTCGCACGCATACCAGATCAGGAAGTGGCCGCGCGCGGTCCACTCCCTGAGCGCCGACCAGGCAGCCGCGCCTTCGAGCACGCGCTTGGGCGACACGGGCAGCGGGCCCAGGCTCTCCTGGAGCGGCGCCAGACGCGACGATGCGGGAATCCGCGCGGCGTCGAGAAACGCGCGCCCCTCCTTGGCGCCGATGTTCCCGAGCACGTAGGCCTCGACCTTGCGCAGCGCGCCGGTCAGATCGCCGTCGTGCACGGCGGCGCGATCGACAAACTCCCCGGAGAAGGCCTTCAGGCCGGTGCGCGCCGCCTTGGACCACGCGGCCAGTTCCAGCCCGGCGCCCATGCAGGCCGGGCAGGAGTGCTCGCCCAGGCCGCGGCACCTGCCGCAGGTCTCCCTCACCTCGCGCTCCGTCCGCGGCGTGAACCGCTTCTTGACCAGCACGTAGCCGCGGCCCTGGCATGTCACGCACCCGATGTATCCCGGCGCGGGTGATTTCTTGCATCGGTCGCAGCGGCCGTCCGCCGCGCCGCCGGCCGCGCGCGCCGGCTCGGGAGGAGGGAGCGCCGCCGCGTTGCAGCGCGCGAGGCGCAGGAGAATCGCCTCGCGCGATTCGAACGCCTCCATCGTCTTGCCCGCCGGAACGGCATCGAGTGCCGCCTTGTAGTGCTTGGCGGCCTCCGCGTAGGCTTTTCCGGCCTCGGCCTCGGCCGCCTTGCGAAGCGATTCGGCCTGTTCGCGGGTGCGCGCCGAGCGGCCCGAGGCCAGCAGGGCCGCCGCCTCGGCATCGCCCGCGGCCGCCATCGGCCGGAGCCGATCGAACGCCGCGATGCCGTTGCCGCGCGCGATGTCGCTCGCGATCCGGAGCAGCAGCGCCGGCCGCTGATGCGGCGTGTTGCCGAATTGAAGGACGCGCTGCGCGCAGGCGGACGCCCAGCCGAACCGCCCGGACGCGCGGCACCACTCGGCAAGCTCCATGATCGCGTCGCAGCTCTCCGCCGGCGCCGCCGCGGCGCGATCGAAGAACTCGCCCGCGTCGGGCTCGGGGGCGCACAGAACGGCGAGGACACAGGCGAACAGCATCGGCATGCTCCTTCCGTCGATTCTATTGTAACCAACGGAGGCCGAAAGCTGGAGGCTCAAGGTGCTTTCAGATATCTTCAGCCTACAGCCTATAGCCTGCCGCTACCGCCTCTGTCCCTCTTCCGCCCCGTATGCTATGATCCGCCTCTATGAACACCTCCGCTCAGCAGATGCTCCGGCTGCTCCTCGAGTCGCAGGCGCTCAAGTTCGGCCAGTTCACGCTCAAGAGCGGCCGGCAGTCGCCGTATTTCGTCAACCTGGGCGATCTGTGCTCCGGCCGCGACCTGACGGTCCTGGGCGAGGCCTACGCCGAGGTGATCAAGGAGGCGGTCGGCGCCGAGTTCGATGTCGTGTTCGGCCCCGCCTACAAGGGCATACCGATCGCCGTCGCCGCCTGCGAGGCGCTCTGGCGGCGCTTCGGCATCGCGGCCTCGTATGCGTCCGACCGCAAGGAGGAGAAGGACCACGGCGACCGCGGCCTCATCGTCGGCGCGGCGCTCGGCGCCGACACGCGCGTCGTCTATGTCGATGACGTGATCAGCGCCGGCACCTCCATGCGCAACACGATGCACCTCTTCAACACGAACTTCGGGTGCAAGGTCGTCGGCGCCGTCGTCGCCGTCGACCGGCAGGAGCGCGGCACCAGCTCGCCGGTCTCCGCCGTGCAGGAGGTCCAGCGCACGTACGGCGTCGAGGTCCACGCGATCCTGCGCATGCGCGAGGTCGTCGAGTTCCTCGGCACGACGGACATCGGCGGCACCCGCTACATAGACGACAGGCTGCGCAATGACATCCACGCCTACCTGCGCCGCTATGGATCGGAATGAGCGCCGGCTTCTCGGGCCGCGCCTGAAGGCGACCTCGCGGTCGTTCTATCTCTCGGTCAGAGTCCTGCCCCGCGCCATGCGCCGCCCCGCCGGCCTGGCCTACCTTCTCGCGCGCGCCGCGGACACGCTCGCCGACTCGTGGGGCGGGCCGGGCGCCGAACGGACCGCGCTCCTCGACGCGCTG
>JBFZCA010000517.1:0-3971 GCA_041308205.1 Planctomycetota bacterium
ATGCCGAGGTTCTTGAGCCGGCTCGCGAGCGACTCCCGCGGCCCGGCGCTCTCGATGCGCACCTCCTTGTAGAGGCACAGGTTGACGATCAGCATCGCCAGGCAGCTTGCGGACGAGACCAGGTAGACGTAGGCATGCCCGACATGATCGCGGACGAAGTACGCGATGACCGGGCCGATCATCGCGCCGATGTTGACGATCCAGTAGTAGATCGCGAAGCCGAGCGACTTGACCTCCTCCTTGCTCGTCACGGCGACGGTGCCGAGCACCGAAGGCTTGATGAACCCGCCGCCGAAGGCCGTGAGGATGAGAAACGCCATCATGATCCAGTAGCGCGAGGACATGGACTCCCCGTACAGCCCGGCGAACGCGCTCATGCCGACCGAGCCGATGAGGAAGTAACCAAGCGCCAGAACCGAGAAGGCCACGTTGAACGCCCGCCGGAAGCCCCAACCGTCCGCGAGCGTGCCGCAGAGGATCGGCAGGAGGTAGATCAGGCCGCCGAAGATGCCGTTCAGGGTCCCCGCCTGCACCTCGTCGAAGCCGAGCGTGTCGCGCATGTAGACCATGAAGACGATCTGCTGCGAGTAGTACGCCAAGCGCTCGAAGAGCTCCATGCCGTTGGCGACCCAGAAGGTGGGGTGAAAGCCGGCGCGGAGCCTCTCGGCCTGGGATCGAACGCCCGCACGGAGCTTCTGCAGCGCGGAGTTGATGTTCACGTGGCGTCCTCTGCAACGGGTGGATGCGCGCCGGCGGGCGCCCGGAGCCCGCGGCCTTGCACCGATTGTGCCCAATTCGGCGGGCGCCGTCCAGAGCCTCCGCCCGCCGTCATTCCTTTTCCTCGGTCAGCCGCAGGAACACCTCTTCCAGGCGGTCCTTCTCGCCGAGGAGCTTCTCGATGGGGCCGTCCCACAAGAAGCGGCCCTGGTTGAGGATGCCTATCCGGCCGCCGATCTCCTCGGCCAGGGCGAGGCTGTGCGTCGAGAGCAGCACCGCCGTGCCGCGCGCGGTCGCCGCGCGGAGCGCCTCGATCGCCTTCCTGAGATGGCGCGGATCCAGCCCCACCCACGGCTCGTCGATGAGGAGCAGCGCCGGATCGGGCAGGAACGCCGCGACGAAGCACAGGCGCTGCCGCATGCCGTGCGAATAGGTGCCGACGAGGCCCCGCGCTTCCTCGCCGAGATCGAAGAAGTCGAGCAGCCGCGCGGCTGTCTCCCTCCAGCCGGGCTCGGCAAGCCGATACGCGCTCGCGACGAACGCGAGGTACTCCCAGCCCGTCAGGCGCTCGAAGATCGTGGGGTGGTCGGGGATGAAGCTCATGCGGCGCTTGGCGGCGACGGGATCGGCGGCAAGCGCGATGCCGCCTATGTGGATCGTGCCCGCGGTAGGCCTGAGAAGCCCGCAGAGGAGCTTCAGGAGGGTCGTCTTCCCGGCGCCGTTCGGGCCGAGCAGCGTGTACATCTCGCCCGGCGCAAGCGCAAGGTCGATCCCATCCAGCGCGCGCTTGGCGCCGAACAGCTTGCACACGCCCGCGACGCGCAGTATCTCCGTCATTGCCGTCCTTCCCGTTTCGCCCGGAACAGGCGATGGGCCTGCGTCGACGACCCCTGGCGCAGCTCGATGCCGCCCGGCGCCTCGACCTTGAGAATGTCGCCGTCGGGACTTGCCGTCACGATGAAGGTGCCCGACGGCGCCGTCAGGTCGAGGCGCAGCACCTCCATGCGCACGCCCTCGACCATCGCGGGCGCGCGCTCCAGAACGCGCAGGCTCACGCGCGCCTGCATGCGCGTCAACGGATCGAAGTACGGGATCTCCCGCGTGTCGCCCTCGGAGAGGTCGCCGAGCGGCGGGATCGGCATCATCGCGCCGGCGATGCCGAGGCTGCGGGGAATCGTGATGGCCGCGTTGAGGTCCTCCGCGCCGCGCGCGAGCCTGACGACGACCTCGCCGCCCTCCCGACCGCCCGCGAGCCTGAAACGCTCGCCGGCGACCTCGAGCGTCAGATCGAGCGACATGATCTCGCCGAGGCCGTCGAGCAACACCTCGCCCTGCAGCGCGAGCGCTCCCCGCGTGCCGAGCCACGGCAGCAGCCGCGCGTAGCCGTCGATCGTCATCTTGTAGGAGTGAATCGACGCGCCGCCCTCCTCGGGGCTTTGCACCGTGTAGCCGCTGTAGCCGATCGGCTTGCCCTCGTAGTAGATGATGAGATACTGCTCGCGCGACACCCGCAGGCCGAGGAACTCGATGACGGCGCGGCTGTAGCCGCTCAACTGCTCGAAGCGCGCCTGGCGGGCGACGTTGAAGCCCTGCATGGCGACGAAGAACGCGATCGCGGCGGCGTAGGCGAGAAAGCGGCCGGCGCGCATGTCAGTACTCCCTCCGCCCGAGGGCGCGCAGCGACCACGCCAGGCCTCCGGCGATCGCCGCGCCGGCGAAGAGCAGCGCCGCGGCCCGGAGCGCCGTGCCCAGCGCGTGCACGCGCAGGAGATCCCCGGTCACCCACAGGCCCATCACGAGCGCCACGAGGCCGGCGCTCGCCAGGAAATTGGCGGTGCCGCCGGCCGTGCCGAGCACCTCGCTCGGCCGGTCGCTCTTCCACCGCGCGAAGGCGGCGCTGAAGCCGAGCGCGAGCGCCGTGAGCGCGACCGAGAGCAGCACGATGAGGAGCGTGCCGAGAAGGAGCGGCGCCGCGTCCATCCTGATCGCAAGCTGGCTCGCGACCGCCAGGCAGGCCGCCGCCGGCAGCATGAGCAGGAGCCCGAGCAGCAGCTTGGCGGCGATCACCGTGCGCCGGCCGATCGGCGCCGACATGAGGATCCAGATCGACACGCCTTCGCTCTCGAGCAGCGGATAGACGAAGCGCGAGCTGAAGCTCGCCAGGATGAACGAGATCGCCGTCAGGTTGGCGAGCGAGATGAAACGCCAGTACGGCGCGGGCAGGGCGTCGTGCGGAATTCGCAGCAGGCTCACGGTGTAGAGCGCCATCAGGAGCAGGAAGACGATGAGCTGCAGGGACTGCGTGGGATCGCGGGCGAAGAGCAGCACGTCCTTGCGGATGAGGCCGGCCAGCGGCCGGCGGGCGGGGGGAATCCGCGTGCGGCGGCGCGGCGGCGCGGCCAGGGCGTTCAGATCCTGCCACAGCGTGAGGTAGCGATGCCGCCCCAGGAGGTCGAGGAGCGGCCACAGCGCGCAGGCGGCGCTCAGCGTCAGGCCGAGCGAGAAGAACCCCTCGCCCCCGAAGCCCCGCGCGAACGCGAGCAGCGCGTGCGAGGTCCACTTGCCCGGCCAGAACGATGAGCTCATCGTCCTGAGGCGCTCCGTGAGCCGCGTGAGCACGACCAGCTCCTGCCCCGGCGCGAACGAGATCTCGCCGAGCTGCGCCGCGAGGTACGCGCCGCCCGCCAGGATGAACGCGGCGCCCGCGATCGTGAAGACCTTACGGCCGAAGCGGCGGCGCAGAAGGCCGAGCAGGAACGCCCCGAGAACGCCGATGATGCCGCACAGGAGGAGGAACGCCGCGAGGACGACCGGCATGAGCGCGTAGTACATGACGCCGGCGTCGTGGCTCGCGCCGTAGCTCACGAGCACCGCGCTGCCCAGGAGGAACGTCGCCCATGAGCTCTGGACGATCGACTCGGCGGCGTGGAGCGCGAAGACGCGCGGCGCCGGCAGCGGGAGCGAGAAGTACAGCTCCGTCCGGCGGCCGCGGAAGAGATACGCGTAGCCGACGAGCAGGTTGCTCAGGATGAGGAAATTGAAGAGGACGAAGAAGAGGAACTGGACGAGGCCGTTGCTCAGGATCTCGCCCATGGCGGGGAGCTTGAGCACGAACGAGAAACCCTTCGCGACCAGGGCCATGCCGCCCGCGATGAAGATGCCGAAGAGCCCGAAGAGGATCGCGAACCTGAAGACGTCCTCTTTCCGCAGGTTGCGCACGCAGTTGCGCAGCATGTGCGCGCGCATGCGCAGCA
>JBFZCA010000518.1:0-7130 GCA_041308205.1 Planctomycetota bacterium
GCGCGGTGAGACCCGCCGCGCGACGCGGCGGCCGTCACGCGGCGCCGCAGGGGCTCGTCGCGCCCAGGGGGGGCGGCCCGGACGTGAAGAGCCTCGCGAGCACGTAGATCGCATCAGCTATGTCGACGGTATCGTCGCCGTTCACGTTCGCGGCGTCCGGGCAGCGTGCGGGCCGATGCGAGAAGAGGTGCGCGAGGATCGCGATGGCATCGGCGATGTCGAGCCTGCCGTCGCCGTTGGCATCGCCGGGCGCCGCGAGCGCACAGGCCTCCGTTCCGAAGAGAATCTGGGCATCGCCGCTCACCTCGCTCACTACCGCGACGTCGAAGGCGCCGTCGCCGTTCAGATCGCCGAGCGAGGACACTCCCATCATGATCGCCGGCGCCGGCGAGAAGGGCTCCCCGGCCAGAAATGCGATGGGCGCCTCGGCGGTCGGTGCTTGACCGCAGAAGACCTGGAGCGTCACGACCACGGTCTCCGAAAGCGTCATGATGTCGAGCAACCCATCGCAGCTCATGTCCGCAAGCTCGATGTATCTTCCGCTGCCACCGAGCGGAAGCGCCACGGCCGATTCCGGCGCGAGGCCGGCGCCGCGCTCGATGCGTGCGCCGGGATACACGCGCAGGCCCCTGTCCGCGCACACGACGAGATCGGCGCGGCCGTCGGCGTCGAAGTCGGCCGCCGCGAAGCGATGCATGAACACGAAGCCGCCCTCGAAGAGCCCCGTCGAGACGGCCAGATCGCCGAACGAGCCGTCGCCGTTGCCGAACACCAGGAGGGCGTATTCCCGCGCGCCGCACGCGATGTCCATGTGCCCGTCGCCGTCGTAGTCCCCGAGCGCAACCGCCTGCGTCGGCTGGGGCATGGGGTCATGGGTGAGGCTGTGAAACGTGCGATCGCCGTTGTTGAGAATGATGGAGAGCGCCGGCATGATCATCGATCCCACCACGATGTCCTGCGTCCCATTGGCGTCAACATCGCCGCATGCCAGGTGCCATGGGCTCTCGAGGCAGGGTACGAATACGGGCGCCTCGAAGATACCGTCCTCCGGCGATTCCGGCGGGCGGCCGAACAGGATGGACACGCGCGGCGTCCCGATATCGACCAGCGCCACATCGGGGCGCCCGTCGCGATCGAAGTCCTCCACGCGCACGTCGAAGACGGCGCTCCTGGGATCGTCGACAAGCGCATACGAGCGCGTGAACCCGCCGGCGCCATCGCCGAGCATCGCCTTGACCCCGGTCGTGACGTCCAGGTTGCCATCGCCGTCGATGTCGGCGACGAGACACACGCCCCGATTCTGCCCCGCATCGAAGACCTCGCCGGGCAGGAACGCGCCCGGACACGCCGCAACGGCGGCGCCGGCGCCGATTATGAGCGCTGCGGCGCATACCCCGCACCGGCTCGCGCCTCGAATGGCTCGCATTGCACCTCCTGGAACCCACGTAGGGTCGATGCTACGGCTCCATTACCGAAGATCAACGTCGAACCGGCCGGCCGGGCTCCGAATTCCCGAAAAACCTCGGCAGGGGGTTCAGTTCCCGGCCCGAAGTGCCGATAACCTGGTGGCCAGGCCGTGCATGTCTGCCGGGAAGGCCAAGAAACTCGGTTTCTTTTACGGATGCATCGATCAAGGCCGCGATGGACAACGGCGGCATCAAGAAGGTACACCATGTGGACAACGAGGTCATGAGCGTCCTCGGCGTCTACGCCGAATACAAGACGACCGTCTACGGCGAGTAGTGCGCCGGCGCGCGCCGCGAGTCGTACGCGCGGGGCGAAACCCTCACCGGGGTTTCGCCCCGTTGCGTTGTTCGTAACCGTTCACAGGGCATCCCGAACACGCGAAGCTCCGCCTTCAGTGGATCACATTCCGGCGTCCTTCGCGGCGCTCTTTCTGATTCACCACAGAGAAGACAGAGGCCACAGAGAACGGAACGTGAGACGTTGCGTGGCTCCGTGTCGAGTGCGGTGGTCTCTCTCCGTGTTCTTCTCTGTGCCCTCTGTGCCTCTGTGGTTTCTTCTCCGTCAGATGACACCTGTCCGTGTACCCGAACACGGCGACAAAACCGTGAGCGCCTGCGTTGTTCCCCCCGCGCCGCCGGACCTCAGCGCGCCGGCGCGGAAATGGACCGGCCTCTCGGCTATACTGGGTAGACGATTCGCTCGTCTTCGGCGTACCCTGCGGCTGCTCAAGGAGTTTTCCATGAAAACGCTGCTCGCCCTCGCGTGGTTCCCGGTCGCGCTCGTCATCGCCACGGTGTCCGGATGCACCGACGGGGAGGCCCCCGCCTACCCCGATCCTTACGGCCTGACCCGGCCGAAGGACTTCACGGCGATGCGCGCCTCCTCCAACAACCCCGACTGGGAATCGAACGACGACAGCGCGCGCCCGATTCCCGGCGAGACGACGGTGCTCGCCGACCTCGCGGGCCCCGGCGTCGTCACGCACATCTGGCTGACGATCGCGGACAACGAGTATGGCTGGCCGCGGCTCCTGCGATTGCGCGTCTACTACGACGGGAGCCCCACGCCGAGCGTCGACGCGCCGGTCGGCGATTTCTTCGCGGTCGGCAACGGCGTCGAGGGCGAGGTCGAGTCGCTCATGGTCCGGAACAGCTCCGACGGCCGCGCCCGCAACTGCTACTGGCCGATGCCGTTCCGCAAGTCGTGCAGGATCGCGATCACGAACGAGGGCAGCCGCCGCGTGACCATGCTCTACTACCACGTCGATTGGCAGAAGGTGCCGGCGCTCCCGGCCGGCGCCCGCTACTTCCACGCATGGTATCGCCAGGCGCTGCCCGCCCCCGCCGACGGCTCCATGTACGAGTTCCTGAACGTCAGGGGGCGGGGGCACTACGCCGGGACCGTCATGTCGGTCGTGCAGGCCGAGGCCGGCTGGTTCGGCGAGGGCGATGATTTCTTCTGGGTGGACGGACGGCGGCCGGAGATCGAGGGCACGGGCAGCGAGGACTACTTCAACGACGCCTGGGGCCTGCACGTCAACGACGGGCCTTACTACGGCGTGACGGTCGCCGAGGGCACCGGGCTCGGGTCGCGGATGACGGCCTACCGATGGCATCTCCTCGACCCGATCCCCTTCACGACATCGCTCAAGGCGGAGATCGAGCACCGGGGGTGGACCTACAACCAGGACGGCTCGGTCAAGTCGTCCTTCGGCGTGCGCACCGATTGCATCTCGAGCGTCGCCTTCTGGTACCAGGAAGGCATCGCGCGCGATCTTCCGCCCGTGCCGTACGGCTCGGCGCGGCTGCCCCACGGCAATGCGTCCCAGATCGAGGTCGAGAAGTCGCTCGCCGAGGTCAAGGCAGAGGGCGGCAAGGCGTCGCTCAGCCCCGAGCTCTTCTGGTCGAAGGACGTGATCTTCTTCGCGGCCGAGGGCAAGGGCGCGAAGATCGAGATCCCGTTCGACGTGCCCGAGGACGGCGTGTACGAGCTGTACACGGAAGTCGCGCAGGCGTCCGACTACGGAATCTACACCGTGCTTCTCGACGACAAGGCCCCGGGGGCGGCGCAGCTCGAGCACGAACCGGGCGCCGATGTGATCGAACAGACGCAGTTCGACGGGTACGCGCCCGAGACCTACGTGGGCCTCGCCTACCAGGTCGGCTGGCCGTTCCTCTCGAAAGGGCGCCACACGCTCACGTTCGTGTGCGCCGGCAAGCGCGAGGCGTCGTCGGGCTGGAACCTCGGCGTCGACACGATCATTCTCGCCAAGACCGGCCAAGAAGCGTGGGCCGCGGCCGCGACGGTGACGGAGCCGCGCATGCCCGCGGGAAGCATCGCGGACATCGGCCGGGCGTTGTCGGACCCCGACCCGATCACCCGCGGTCTGGCGGCCCTCGCGCTCCGCGACAGGGGGAAGGAGAGCGTCGCCGCGCTCGACATGCTCGCGGCCGCGCTCCGGGACACCGAACCCGGCGTTCGGATGATGGCGGCCAATGCGATTGCGGCCATCGGCAAGGACGCCGCGCCGGCGGTCCAGGCGTTGATCGAAGTCGCCTCGGTGAAGGGCCAGCAGGTCCACGTGCTGCGCTCGGTCGCCGCGGCGCTCGGGGCGATCGGCAAGCCCGCCGCCGCGCCGGCGCTGCCCGTCCTGCGGGAGCTCGCGAAGATGCCGCGCGTCACGTGGGCGGCGGCCGCCGCGATACGCGCGATCGAGTAAGGGGCCGCGCCTCAGCAGTACAGGTCCCGCGCCTCGCCGGTCTCGATGGCCCGGAGCCGCTGCACGAGCGCCGCTTTCTGCGGATCGTCGGGCAGCGTGGCCAGTTCCGCCGCGATCCGGCGATCGCCGGCCGCGCGCGTGCGCGGCGAGGCGTAGTCGATCAGGTACTCCTTGAAGGTCGTGAGCGCGTTCGGCGTGCAGAAGCGCTTGATGAAGCCCGGAATCGCGAACTCCATGAAGTGCTCGCCGGTGCGGCCGAGGCGGTAGCACGCCGTGCAGAAGCTCGGCACGTAGCCGTCCTCGACCAGCTCGACAATGACCTCGTCGAGCGAGCGCACGTCCCCCAGGCTGAACTGCTCGCGCTCCATGACCTGCGCATCGCCGGCCTCGGTGTAGCCGCCGATCTCAAGGCGCGTGCCCGCGTCGATCTGCGAGACGCCGAACGCCATGAGCCGGCGCCTGAGCGCCGCCGGCTCGCGCGCCGTCAGGATCAGGCCCGTGTACGGCACCGCGAGCCGCAGAATCGCGACGACGCGCGCGAACTCCTCATCGCTCACGTCGAAGCGATGGTCCAGTTGCACGCCCGAGGCGGGCCTGATGCGCGGGAAGCTGATCGTATGCGGCCCGACGCGGTAGCGCTCCTGGAGGTGCAGCGCGTGGGCGACGAGCCCCAAGACCTCGAACTTCCAGTCGTAGAGCCCGAAGAGGGCGCCGATGCCCACATCGTCGCACCCGGCCTCGAGCGCCCGGCTCAGCGCGTCCAGCCGGTACAGGTAGTCGCCCTTGCGCGTGTACGCCGGATGGACGCGCGCGTACGTGGCGCGGTGGTACGTCTCCATGAAGACCTGGTACGTCCCGATGCCCGCCGCCTTCACCGTGCGGAAGCCCTCCACGTCCAGAGGCGCCGCGTTGATATTGACGCGCCGGATCTCGCCGCGGCCTTCCTTGATGCCGTAGGCGGTGCGCACGACCTCGGCGATGGACGCCGCGTCGTAGGCGGGGTGCTCGCCGAAGACCAGGATCAGGCGCTTGTGGCCGGCGCGCTGGAGCGCCCGGATCTGCGCCTCCAGCTCCTCGCCGGCCAGCGTCCGCCGGACCGCATCCTTGTTCGAACGCTTGAAGCCGCAGTACGCGCAGTCGTTGACGCAGTGGTTGCCGACGTAGAGCGGCGCGAAGAGCACGATGCGGTTCCCGTAGACCCGCTCCTTGAGCGTCCGCGCGGCCTGGAAGATCGCCTCGACCTGGCCGCGGTCCTCGGCCCCGAGCAGCACGGCCGTCTCCTCGACCGACAGCGCCTGCTTGGCGAGGCTCTTGTCGATGATCTCGCGCACGCGGCCCGCGTCGGGACGGCCCGCCGCCAGCAGGGCATTGAAGCGCGCCTCGTTGATGAAGTCGGTGCAGCCCGCACTCACGTGCATGGCCGGCAACGCACCCATGGAAGCACCTCGTTTCCGCTCTGCGCGCGCTCGTGCGCGCCGTTCAGTTGTTGGTCTGCCGCTGCCTGAGCGTCACGGTGAACCGCGTCCCCGCACCGGGCGTGCTTTCCACCGACACATCGCCGCCGTTCAGAAGCGCCAGCTTCTTGAGAATCGCCAGCCCCAGCCCGCTGCCCGTGATCTTGCGGGTCTTCTCGTTCTTGATGCGCACGAAGTCGCCGAACAGCTTCTTCACGTCTTCGGGTCCGATGCCGATGCCCGTGTCGGCGACGCCGATCGTCACGATATCGTTCTCGGCCGCGCACTCGACGGTCACGCTCCCGCCGTCGCGGTTGTACTTGACGGCATTGGACACGAGGTTGTTGAGGATCACCTCGAGCTCGCCGCGGTCGGCCTCCATCGGCACCGGCCCCGCGGGCGCGAACCGGAGCGAGACCCGCCGCGCATCGGCCTCGGGACGGTACGTCTCGAGCGTCTGGCGGACGACCTCGCAGAGATCGAGCGCGGCGACTTCCCGCGCGCGCTGGCCGGACTCGATCTTCGTCAGGTCGAGGAGGTCGAGAATCAGCTTGCGCATCCCCTCGACGCGCGCCAGGCAGCGCCCGATCGCCTCGTCGTAATCCCCGATCGCATCGCCGGCCGCGCGGTCGCGCATGATGGCGAGGTAGCCCTCGACGGCGCCGAGCGGCGCCTTGAGCTCGTGCGCGAGCACCGATATGAACTGGAAGCGCACCTGGTGCCGCTCGCGGGCGAGCGCGCGCGCCTGGCGCGCGAGGAGCAGCCTGGCCGCCGCCTTGTGGATCACGTTCTTGAGCTCGCCCGGCGTGAACGGCTTGGCCAGGAAATCGTACGCCCCGCGCTTCGTCGCCGTCACGGCGGTCTCGAGCGACGCGTAGGCCGTGATCATGATCGTGAGGAGCTCCAGGTCCTTGCCCGCAAGGCGGTCGAGCACCGCAAGGCCGGTCATGCCGGGCAGCATGTGGTCGAGCAGCAGAAGCTGGGGCGGCTCCGGCGCGTTCTCGATGCGCGCGAGCGCCTCCTCGCCGCTGCCCGCCATCTCGACCTGGAAGCGCACGTGCTCGTTCACCTCGGCAATGTGCACCGTGTAGTCCCTGAGCGCGCGCTCGACGCCGGTCTGCATCCCGGGCTCGTCATCGACCACCAGGACCTTCAGTGTCGTCGTGTCCACGGTTCTCTCCCTCCGCGCTACGCGTTCGGCGCCCGCCGCGGCAGCGTGACGGTGAACGTGCTTCCCGTCGGGCCCTTGGCGGGGTCGGTGTTGGAACGGACGGCGATGCCGCCGTTGTGCATCTTGATGATCCCGTAGCTCACCGCGAGCCCGAGCCCCGTCCCCTTGCCGATCTGCTTGGTCGTGAAGAACGGCTCGAAGATCTTCGTCAGGTTCTCCTTGGGGATGCCCGCCCCGGTGTCGGCCACCTCGAGGCACACCGTGTCCGCATCGCCGCGCGTGCGCACGCTGACCGCGCCCCCGTCCTCCATGGCCTGGT
>JBFZCA010000519.1:0-2474 GCA_041308205.1 Planctomycetota bacterium
CCGGCGCGGATGTCGTGGGCGCCAACTGCGGGGTCGGGCCGCGGCCGATGCTCCGGTGCATCCAGGAGATGGCCGTTGCGGTGCAGGCGCCGCTCTCGGCGCAGCCCAACGCGGGGTTGCCCGAGGAAGTCGACGGCCGCCTGATGTACGTGAGCACGCCCGAGTACTTCGTGACGTACGCCAAGCGCCTGATCCGGAGCGGGGTGCGGCTCATCGGCGGGTGCTGCGGCACGGGCCCGGCGCACATCAAGGCGCTGGCGCAGACGGTCCGGGCCTTGAATCCCGGCCGCGTGGCGGTCGCGGCCCCGACCCCGCGCGGCGCGATGCCCGAGGTTGCGCCGCTCCCGGCGGCGGAGAAGTCGAGCCTGGCGGCGAAGATCGCGCGGGGGAGGTTCGTGACCAGCGTCGAGCTCCTGCCGCCGCGCGGCAACAACCCCGAGAAGGTGCGGGCCGCGGCGGCGCTGCTCCGGAGCGCCGGCGTCGACGCCGTGAACATTCCCGACGGGCCGCGCGCGAGCGCGCGCATGAGCCCGATGTGCCTGGCGTCGATCCTGCAGCGGGAGGCCGGCATCGAGACGGTCCTGCACTACACCTGCCGGGACCGCAACCTCCTGGGAATGCAGAGCGATCTCCTGGGCGCGCAGGCCCTGGGGCTGCGCAACATCCTGGCCGTGACCGGCGACCCGCCCAAGCTCGGCAACTACCCGGACGCGACGGCCGTGTACGATGTCGATTCGATCGGCCTCGTGCGGCTGATCGCGAACCTGAACCGGGGTCTCGATGTCGCCGGGAACCCGCTCGGCGAGCCCTGCGGCCTGCACATCGGCGTCGGCGCCAATCCCGGCGCGCTCAACCTCGAGGAGGAGGTCCGCAGGTTCAAGCGGAAGGTCGACGACGGCGCCGAGTTCTTCATGACGCAGCCCGTGTTCGACCGGGGGGTGCTCGAGACGTTCCTCGCGAAGACCGCGTCGCATCGCATTCCCATGCTGATCGGAATCCTGCCGATTGCGAATGCCCGCGTTGCGGAGTTCCTGCACAACGAGGTGCCCGGCATGCAGCTTCCGGATCGGATTCGGAAGGCGATGCACGATGCCGATGCGCGCGGCTGCGCGGCCGAAGCGGGGATCGACATCGCGCGGGAGGCGCTCCTCGGGATGCGCGATCTGGCGCAGGGCGCCTACGTCATGTCGCCCGCGGGCGGCGCGAAGGCGTCGCTGGCGGTGTTGCGGGCGCTGCCGGAGCTCGCGCCGCCCTCCCCGTAGGTCTCGGCGGCCGGTTTCTCTCCGGGATTCCGCTCGCGGCGGATGCCGCGCAGCGTGCGCCTGAGCTGGGCGAAGCGGTTGATCTGGTCCAGGGACAGGAGACCCACGATCGCGCCGTTGTCGATGACGGGGATCGTTCTGCGTTCGCTGCGCGCCAGGAGGACGTAGAGCTCCTCGAGCGGCGCGTCGGGCTCGGTGGATGTGAAGCGCGCGGTGACGAGGTCGGCGATGGGCGTCGACGGATCGTGGTGTTGCAGCCCCTGCAGAATCGCATCGTGGCGCGCCATGCCCAGGAGCGCATCGCCGGCGACCACGGGGAAATCGTCCTGGTTGCAGCTTATCACCTTGCGCAGCGCGCATCGAAGCGTCTCTTCGGGCGAGAGGATGGCGAAGGATCGGCGCATGGCGTGCGCCGCCGTGGCGCCCTCGAGCGCGGCGCGGATGCGCGTGAGGCGCCCTTCCTCGCCCGCGCCGAAGAGGATGAAGAACCCCACGAGCAGAAGCCCGAGGTGGTTCGCGAAGAAGCTGAACACGATGAAGCCGAACGCCAGCGTCTGGCCGACCCTGACGGCCCAGATCGTGCCCCGCTCCCAGCCGAAGACCAGGCTGAGGATGCCGCGGAAGACGCGGCCGCCGTCCATGGGAAAGGCGGGTATCAGGTTGAACGCGACCAGGATCGCATTGATCAGGAAGAGCGAGCTCAGGCAGGTGCCGAGCGAGATGTCGGCGAAATCGACGGAGATCTCGGTCTTGACCGCGAGGCCGGCCGCGAAGAACAGCCCCGCCAGCACCGCGCTGACGAAGGGCCCCGCGAGCGCGATGAGGATCTCCTTGTGGGGCTCGCGCGGGATCTGCTCGAGGAGCGCGACGCCGCCTATGGGAAGGAGGACGATGCCGCGCGTGCGCGTCCCGAAGATGCGCGCCACGAGGCTGTGGCCGATCTCGTGGGCGAGGACGCAGGCGAAGAGGATGCAGGTCAGGACGACCGCGAGGAGCCCCGCGGCGTGAGACTCGCCGTTGTGGGCGAACTCGTAGTACACGTAGGCGAGGAGGAAGAAGAAGGTGAAGTGCACCTTGATGGGGATCCCGAACAGGCGGCCGAGCGGCAGGGACCAGCGCACCGGCTACGCCCTTCCCTGCGCGCCGCTGCGCGAACGCTTCGTCCGAAGGATGCGTCCACCGTGTGCCTGCATGGGCATGCTCCCAAGGCCG
>JBFZCA010000520.1:0-5838 GCA_041308205.1 Planctomycetota bacterium
ATGGCAAACGCACTCTTCACGCCCGAACCGCCCGTCAACGAGCCCGTGCGCGCGTACGCGCCGGGAAGCCCCGAGAAGCGGCGCCTCAAGGCGGCGCTCGCCGACCTCGCGACGCAGCGCATCGAGATTCCGCTCATCATCGGCGGCAGGGAGGTGCGTACGGGGAACTTCGGCGAGTGCCGGATGCCGCACGCGCACGGGCATCTCCTCGGCACGTACCACAAGGCCGGTCCCCGCGAAGCGGCCATGGCCATCGAGGCCGCCTGCGAAGCGCGCGCGGAATGGGCCCGCATGGCCTGGGAAGACAGAGCGGCGATCTTCCTGAAGGCCGCCGAGCTTCTCGCCGGCCCGCACCGCGACCGCGTCAACGCGGCGACGATGCTCTGCCAGTCCAAGAACGCCTTCCAGGCCGAGATCGACTCGGCCTGCGAGCTTGTCGACTTCTTCAGGTTCAACTGCCATTTCGCCGCGCAGCTCTACCGCGACCAGCCGTACAGCCCCGCGGGCGTGTGGAACCGGCTCGAGTACCGCGGCCTGGAAGGCTTCGTCTTCGCGGTGACGCCCTTCAACTTCACGTCGATCGCCGGCAACCTGCCCGCGGCCCCGGCGCTGATGGGCAACGCCGTCGTGTGGAAGCCGGCAAGCTCGGCCGTGTACTCCGCGTACCACGTGATGCGGCTCCTCATAGAGGCGGGCGTTCCGGCGGGCGTGATCAACTTCGTGCCCGGAAGCGGCGCCGAGGTGGGCGACCCCGTGCTCGCGAGCGAGCACCTCGCGGGCGTTCACTTCACCGGGTCGACGGCGACCTTCCGTCGCATGTGGAAGACGATCGGCGCCGCGATCGACACGTACCGGGGGTACCCGCGCATCGTCGGCGAGACCGGCGGCAAGGACTTCGTGTTCGCGCACGAATCCGCCGACAGAAAGGCGCTCGCGACGGCGCTCGTTCGCGGCGCCTTCGAGTACCAGGGGCAGAAGTGCTCCGCCGCGAGCCGCGCCTACATTCCCGACACGATGTGGAAGGACCTGCGGCCGGCGCTCGTCGAGACGACGGCGGGCCTGACGATGGGGCCGCCCGAGGACTTCACCAACTTCGTCAACGCCGTCATCGACAAGAGCGCGTACGCCGACATCAAGGGCTACATCGACCGCGCGCGCGCTTCGTCGGATGCGCGCATCCTCGCCGGC
Source organism: Planctomycetota bacterium (assembly GCA_041308205.1). GTDB lineage: Bacteria > Planctomycetota > UBA8108 > UBA8890 > UBA8898 > UBA8898. Next base: position 1,189 of record JBFZCA010000520.1, read on the forward strand.
GGGGAGTGCGACGACTCGGCGGGGTACTTCATCCGGCCGGCGATCATCGAGGCGGCCAGGCCCGACTTCGTCACCATGGTCGAGGAGATCTTCGGCCCCGTGCTGACGGTCTACGTGTACCCCGCGGACAGGTACGCCGACACGCTGCGGCTCTGCGACGCGACGAGCCCCTATGCCCTGACGGGCGCCATCTTCGCGCAGGACCGGCGGGCGATCGTCCAGGCGACGGAGGCGCTCGTCCACGCCGCCGGCAACTTCTACATCAACGACAAGCCCACGGGCGCGGTCGTGGGGCAGCAGCCCTTCGGGGGCGGCCGGGCGAGCGGCACGAACGACAAGGCCGGGAGCGTCCTCAACCTGGTGCGCTGGGTGTCGCCGCGCACGATCAAGGAGACGTTTGCGCCTCCCGGAGACTACCGGTATCCTTGCATGGGAGAGGTGTGACGGCGCCGCGGGGCGCGTGCCCGCGGAAGGGGGAAGAACGGCGGCGCTTCGGCGTCCGCCGGCCCGGAGGAATGCGATGCTCGCGTACAAGTTCGGGGTGATCGGTGCCGGTAACATGGGGACGGCGATCCTGCGCGGCCTGGTCGAGTCCGAGGCCATGCGCCCCAACGAGATCGTGGCCCACGACCCGAACATCAAGCGCGAGCAGGTGCTGGCGCTGGAGCTCGGCGTCCTCTGCGCGCAGAACAACCTCCTGCCCGCCTCCTGCCCGCACCTCCTCCTCAGCGTGAAGCCGCAGATGATCGACCGCGTGCTCGAGGAGATCGAGCCCGCCATCACGGACAACACGGTCGTCATCTCGATTGCCGCGGGCATCACCACCAAGCACATCGATGCGAAGCTCAAGGGCAAGGGCCGCATCATCCGCGCCATGCCGAACACGCCCATGCTGGTCGGCTCGGGCGTCTCGGTGGTCGCGGCCGGCCCCCGCGCCACGCACGAGGACGTCCACTGGGCGCAGCGGCTCTTTGCCGCGAGCGGCCTTGCCATCGTCATGGACGAATCCGCGATCGATGCCGTGACCGGCGTGAGCGGCTCGGGCCCCGCCTACCTCTTCTATCTCATCGAGGCCATGACCGAGGCCGGCGTCGCCGAGGGGCTCGACCCGGACGTGGCCGAGCTGCTCGCCACGCAGACCTGCATCGGCGCGGGCAAGCTGCTCGCGAAGACGAAGAAGACGCCTCAGGAGCTGCGCGCCATGGTGACGACGCCGGGCGGGACGACCGAGGCGGCGATCACGCACATGGAGAAGCACTCGGTGCGGAAGATCATCGCCGAGGCCATCGGCAAGGCGACGACGCGCAGCCGCGAGCTGGGGAAGTGACCGCACGCACCTTCTCCGCCGCCGGCCCCGGAAAGGCTCCGTGACGGTCCGTGCGAGCTTCGCGATCGAGTAGGCAAGAGGTCACAACGTGGCGACGAAATCCCGCCACGCGAGGGACGACTGCGGCGAACCCACGCGCCGCCCGCAGCACCTGGGCCTCCAGTTCTCGTTGCACGTAGCGCATAATGAGAATTCTAAAGTGCGACTTTAGGAATCTCAAGCTCCGCGCGTAGATTTCTCAGGAGACCGCGTGCGACTCCCACGCGGGCTTCGTCTTGTCCTGTCCCCGGGCGCTAGTTCCTCGGCGCCGCATCCGCCGGCAGGTCGCCGATTGCGAACTGGATCCCCGCGAGCACGTGGCGCAGGAAGAGCCCGTTCCAGTGGGTCTCGGGCATGTGGCCGAGCGTCGTGTAGAAGACGCGGCCCTTCTCGTACGCGCGCACCCATGAGACCGCGTAGTCCTTGTCGGCGCGCTTCGCCGGGTCGGCCATGCGGTCGAGGTCGAGGGTCGCCAGGACGCGCAGGTTCGCGCGCGTGTAGGGCTCGCGGAAGATGTAGACCTCGTCGGTGAGCGTGAAGGGCTCGCCGCCGAAGCAGGCGACGACGGGGTGGCGCGGCTCCTCGAACCTGAGCGTGAGCGCCTGCGTGATGTGGCCGCCGTAGAAGCCGCCCATCATGGCGCCGTACTCGGCCCAGCCGTTGAGGGCGGCCGTGGCGGCGTGCGTGCCGACGATGCCCTTCCCGCCGCGCACGTACTCGAGGATGCTCTGCTTGACCGCCTGGTCGAGCTGCCGCGCGGCGGCCTTGGCCCGGGCGCCGCGCTCGGGCTCGAGGAGGTCGAACGCCTTGAAGTCGAGCGGGAGAAACGGCTCGGGCTCGTGAATGTTGTTCATGACGAGCGCGTCGAACTGCGGCAGGCGGTCGCCGAGGAGGAGCCGCACGTCATCGCTCACGACGGCCTGGTACGCCCCCGTCTTCGCGCCGAGGATCTCGATCGCCGCCGCGGCGTAGGGGTTCGGCAGATGCGTCCACAGGTGGCCCCAGACGAGCACCTTGCGCGGCTTCTGCGGTTTGGCGGGCGCGGCGTCGGGCGCCGCGGCCTCGATCTTCCTGATCTCCTCCGCGCTCGGCTCGGGCACCTGGGCGGCGCGCATCCTGGCGGCGCGGGCATCGGGCGGCGTCGGCCCCGGCACGGGGTGGGAGGGCAGGTCGCCGCGCGGGTCGACCGGCGCCTCCAGGTCGCCCGCCGCGAACTGGATCGCGTCGAGGTAGAACCGGAGCAGCCTCGGGTTCCACCAGATTTCGGTGCGGTGCCCGAAGCTCGTGTAGAACACGCGGCCCTTGCCGTGGGGCTTGACCCATGCCTGCGCGAAATCGCCGTCCTTGCGGTTGATCCACTTGACGCCCATGTTCGTCGTGAGGGTGTCGATCGAGAGGAGCACGCGCAGCCTGGCGCGGTCGTAGGGCGGGCCGAACTCGTAGATCTCATCGGCGAGACGGAAGCTCTTCCCGCCGAAGGCCGCGAGGAGCGCGTTGCCGGGCTCTTCGTTGAGGACGCCCACCTCCTCGTTCCACGGGTGGCCCGTGAAGGTCGCGCCGAGAAGCGCCGCGAACTCCGGCCAGTGCCGGTTCGCGCCCGCGGCGAAGTGATAGGCGACGAGGCCGCCGCCGCCCGCCACGTAGTCGAGGAGGCTCTTTCGGAGCGCGTTCTCGACGGCCTCTTTCGTGTCGCCGAGCGCCTCGAGCTTCGCCATGGCCGTGTCGCCCGGCGTGATCCACGCGCCGCACGCGTTGTTGAGGACGATGGCATCGAAGCGCGCGATCTCGCCGGGAGCGAAGAGCGCGAGGTCGTCGCTCACGACCGGCGTGAAGGCGCCCGTCTTCTCGCCGAGGATGCGCATGGCGCACGCTCCGTAGGGCACGCAGTAGCCCTTGTGGGGGTCGCTGTCCATGAGGTGCGCGGGCGTGCTGAAGATGAGGACGCGGCGCTCCTTCTTCGGCGTCGCGCGCGCGGCGTCGGGCGCCGCGGCGCGGATCTGGTTCTCTTGGTGCTTGGGGATGCCCTCGGGCGCGAGGGCGGGCTCGGCCGCGAAGAACGCGGATGCGGCGAGAAGCGCGGACAGCAGGCATGCACGGCGAGCGCTCATGGCGATTGCCTCCCTCACAGCGTCCAGCCTTCGCGGTACTCGGCGCGAAGGAGCTTGTCGGCCTCGGCGTTGTTGACGATCCGGCACGCGATCGGATCGAAGTCGAGCGCGTCTTCAAACTGCGTGGCGACGTTGCCGAGCATCAGGAACTCGTTGAGCGGCGACGCGTACTCGAATTCGGCCCAGGCGGGCTTCCCGCCGCGGCAGGCGATGAACCAGTCGGCTTCGTGGCCGCGCGACTCGGCGACGGACAGGGGCCTGTCCTTGGCAACGTCCTTGAACTGCGCCTCGGGGAAGAGGCGGAAGGTCGCATTGTGGCCGGTCGCGTGCAGCCGCCCCTTCTCGCCGGCGATGACGGCGCCCGCGTGGTCCCACCACTTCTTCTCCTTTTTGTCGCCCCAGTCGAGGTCGTCGCCGATGAGGCCTTCGAGGAGCGGCCGCGCGCCCGGCTCGGCGCCGTTGTGCCACGTGAAGACGATCGGGGGGAACTCGGCGCGCGCGGGGATCTCCCACGTCACCTTCTCCCAGCGCGGGAAGGAGAGCCGGTTCAGGCCGGAGAACTCCGCCTTGACGCGAATGCGCGGCGGAGGCTGTCCGGCGGGGCCGGCCTGCCAGAGCGCGTGGACCTTGAGCGCCATGAAGGCGAGGTTGGCGCTGTGGGGGCCCCAGTTGCCGAGGGGGTTGGTGCCGAACTCGCGCCAGAGATGCCGCTGCACCCACTCGCGGTGGTACGGGCGCGACGGCGCTGGGCCGAGCCAGAGCTCCCAGTTGAAGCCATCGGGAACGGGCTGGCTGCCCTTGGGCGGCTCCTTCCTGTCGGCCCCGCCGTCCGTGTTCCAGACGTGTACCTCCCTGATCGCGCCGACCGTGCCGTCGCGAATGAGCTCGAGCGCGCGGCGGAACTGCCCGCTCGCCGTTCCCTGGTTGCCCATCGAGGTCGCGACCTTGTGCGCCCGCGCGAGATCCCTGAGCGCGCGCGATTCCTGCACGGTGCGGGTGAGGGGCTTCTCGCAGAAGACGTGCTTGCCGGCCCTGATGGCGGCGGCGGAGGCGACCGCGTGGGTGTGATCGGGGATGGAGACGATGGCGGCGTCGAGCCCGGCGCCCATCGCGTCGAACATCTTCCTGAAGTCGTAGAAGGTCTTGACGTTGTCTTCGGTGAGGCGCCTGAAGACG
>JBFZCA010000521.1:0-3080 GCA_041308205.1 Planctomycetota bacterium
CTCCACGACGGTCTTCCGATCTATCCTCGTGCCCGCCGCGGCGGCGTTCCCGGTGCTCCTGGATCGCCGCGAGCGCGGCGATCTCACCCCCGCGTGGCGATGGGCCCTCGCGGGGCTGCGCATGGCCCTGTTCGCGGTGCTTCTTGCCGTGCTCTTCGAGCCGGTCCTGTCGTTCGTGCGGCGCGAGGAGCGCTCGGCGCACATCCTCGTCCTGTGCGACGTGTCGCACAGCATGAGCCTGACCGATGACTGGGCGCCCCTCGGCGCCGACGGCGACGCGGTCGCCGTCCTGGGCCCCGAGATCACCGCCAGTCCGGCGCCGATCGCGCGCGTCGAGGTCGTGAAACGCGTGCTCGGCCACGGCGGCGGCGAATGGCTCGGGCGCCTGGCGGAGAAGGGCGTGCTCCGGTTGCTCGCGTTCAACCGCAGGATCCGGCAGCTCCTGCCCGACGACATCCCGCGCGCCGCGCCGGATGCGCTTCCCGCCGCGCTGGCGCGCGTCGCGGAGCTCGATGCCCGCGCCGAGGGCGGCGATGAGACCCACATCGCGAACGCGATCCAGGAAGCCGTGCTGTCGCTGCGCGGCCGGCGCGTCGCGGCGGTCGTCGTGCTGAGCGACTGGCAGCAGACGGGCGGGGATCTGACGCTCGAGGATCTCCCCGCGCAGCTCGCGCGGCCCGAGGGCATGATCCCCGTGATGGCGGTCGGCATGGGCTCGCCCGTCTGGCCGCGCGACACCATGATCGTCGAGCTCACGGGGCCTGCGACGGCGCTCGCCGGCGACAAGGCGGTCTTCACGGTGACGTTCGCGGCGCAGGGCACGGAGCCCGGCGCGGCGGCGCGCCTGGAGCTGCTCGTCGACGGCGCGGCGGTCGGCGAGGCCAAGTATCCGGTGCTCCAGGGCGAGGGCCGCAGGCAGCAGGAGTTCTTCGAGCACCGCTTCCCCGTGCGCGGCCGCTTCGAGGTCTCGGCGCGCCTGGAGCCGGTTCCCCGCGAGATCGACGCGAGCAACAACACGGCAAGCCGCGAGATCGAGGTCGAGGAGCGCAAGATCAGCGTCCTGTACATCGAGGACCCGCCGCGCTGGGACTACCGCTACCTCAAGGACTTCCTCATCCGCGATCCGACGGTGGCGGTCCGGTGCTTTCTCGTGAGCGCCGATGCGCGCTTCCGCCAGGAGACGAGCCTCCACCCGCCGCTCGAGCCGCTCGCCGCCATCCCCGCCGGCCGCAAGGATCTCTTCGACTACGACGTCGTCATTCTCGGCGACGTGGATCCGTCGCGGTGGTTCACGGCGGAGATGCTCGAGAACCTGCGCGCCTTCGTGGCCGAGGGCGGCGGCGGCATGATCTTCCTGGCCGGCGAGAACTTCAACCCCCAGGCCTACGCGCACACGCCGCTTGCGGATGTGCTGCCCGTGGAGATCGAGGAGGTCGCCGAGAGCTCGCGCTACCGCAGGGAGAACGCGCAGGAGCCCTTCCGGGCCGTGCTCACGTCCGAGGGGCTCGAGCACCCGGTCATGCAGCTCGTGCCCGACAAGGAGCGCAACCGCGACCTCTGGGAGGATGTCGACGGCATCGAGCAGAACAGCCTGCCGGGGTTCTGGTGGTTCGCGCCGGTCATGCGCCTCAAGAAGGGCGGCTTCGCCCTCGCGGTGCATCCGACCAAGCAGCACCTCAGGTACGGGCCGCGCGTCCTCTTCGCCTGCCAGATCTACGGCAAGGGCCGCTCGTTTTTCAGCGCGGTCGACTCGACCTGGCGCTGGCGCGCGGGCGTGGGGGATGCGTACTTCACGACGTTCTGGGCGTCGGTGCTGCGCTACGCGGCGGCAAGCCGTCTCCAGGGCGAGACGGCGCGCTTCCAGGTCTCGGTCGACAAGCCCGTGTGCCACCCCGGCGACCAATTGACGATCACGGCGCGCGTGCTCGATGAGGAGCTGCGGCCGAGCGCCGAGCAGGAGTGGACGCTGATCCTCGAGGGACCGGGCAAGGATGGAGACCGGCGCCAGGTCGCGGTCGTGCAGGACGATCCCACGCGGCCCGGGACCTTCACGGGCAGCGTCGATGCCGGCAATTTCGGCGCCTATACCCTTTACTTCCAGGAAAACCCCGAGGCGCGCACCGCGTTTCGCGTCATGGTGCCGGCCAAGGAGCGGCGCGACGTGCGCATGAACGCGGCCGCGGGGCAGGAAGTGGCGAAGGCCACGGGGGGGAAGTATTATAGCGTGGCGGGGGTGCGGAGCCTGCCCGACGACATAAGCCCGGTGACGCAGGAGCTTGCCGTGACGACGAAGCAGGAGCCGCTCTGGAACACGTGGTGGGCGGTCCTGCTCGTGGTCGCGCTGGCGGGAACCGAATGGGCGCTGCGCAAGCTGAGGAGGCTCGTGTGAGGGCAACGAACGAGGGTCTGCCGCCTGCGCGCGCGCGCGCATGGATCGCCGCCGCCCTCCTGTGCGCCCTTGCCGCGACCTGCCCGGCGCAGTTCGACCTCGAGGGCGCGGCCGCGCTCTCGATTCCCGTCGCCGGGGGGGAGTGGAACGACGAGCTGACGCGCACGGCGGCCGCGTTCGCCGAGGGCCGCCTGAACGACGGGCTCCCGGGCCTGCGGCGGCTGCTCGGCGACGGCGCGCGGGCGCTGCTGCCGGTCGCCGATGGCCGCTACATGGCGGTCGACCTCATTGCCCGCGGGCACGTGGCCGCCCTGACGTCCGCGGAGAAGGACGCCTTCGCCGCGCTCTTCGAGGAGCTGAGCGGGCAGTTTCTCCGGGCCTGGAAGCACGGCGGCGACCGCGCGGCGCGCGATGCGCTGGCGCGCGAGCTCATGCTGACCAAGGCCGGCCGCGCCGCGCTGGACGAGGAAGCGGCCGAGCTGTTCGAGACCGGCGCCTTCGACGCGGCCGAGGAGATCTGGCGGTTTCTCTCCGCGATCGAGGGCGGCGGCGCGCCCGATCTGTGGCGGCGCATCGGGCTCGCGCGGCTGCTCTCGGGCGATGCGAAGGGGTGCGCGGAAGCCGCCGCGGCGATCGCGGGCGGCGGCGGCGGCCCCGCGGAGAAGGACGCCTGCGCGGGCGCGCTGGCCGA
>JBFZCA010000522.1:0-3320 GCA_041308205.1 Planctomycetota bacterium
CGCTTCCCCCCTTTCACGGAAAGGGGGGACGGGAGGGGGGATTCAGGGGTTGCGGCCGCTGCAGCCGGAGGCGGCGGCGGCCGAGCTGCGGGCGGAGCCCGCAGTCACAGCTTCGGCCCGATCAGCTCGATGATGTTGCCGTCCGGGTCGCGGACGAGCGACAGGTAGTCCTCGCCCCCGGCGAGCGGGTACGCTTCCTTGATCACCGCCGCGCCGGCCTTCTTGACGCGCGCGATGGACGCGGTCGTGTCGTTGACGAAGACCGTGATGTAGCGGAACCCGAGGCTGGAGCTGATGTAGGTCGTGTCGACCTTCTTGGGCGGCTTCGCGGGGAATTCCATGAGCTTGATCTTGGTCGCCTTGTTCTTGTCGGCGGCGGTGAAGACGCGCACCTTGAAGGCCTGGCCGTCGGTGAGACCGGTTTCCTTGCTCATCGAGGCCGGCACGGCGAAGCCCTCGATCTCCGTGAAGTCGAGCGCGTTCTTGTAGAAGGCCGCGGCCTTCTCGAGATTGCCCACGACCACCCCGATGTCGATCACGTTCTTGTCGAAGCTGTCCTTGGGGGCCTTGGCGTCATCCGCCGCGTCGCCGCGCGAGGGCGCCGGCGCCACGAAGAACGCGACGCTCGCACACAACAGCGCCGCCGAAACGACCGCGAGACCAACGACCATGCCGTGCCGCATACGACCTCCTGCACCGTGCCGTGTTGCTTCCGCGGCGACGCGCCGCGACCCTTCACGATACCATCGCCGCGGAGGTTTGGGAACACCGCCGCCCGCGACGCCTTCAGCCCGCGCTGCCGCGGTGTTACAATCCTTTCCGCATGGAAGTCGTGATTCCCGATCCCAACATGCGCGAGGCGGTGCATGCCGTGTGCGAGCTCGTGCGCGCCGAGCCGGGCGGGCGGGCGTTGCTCGTCGGCGGGTGCGTCAGGGATGCGGTGCTCGGCCGGCCGGCCGAGGATATCGACATCGAGGTCTACGGCGTCGCGCCGGAGCGCCTCACGCAAGTTCTGGGCGCGCGCTTCCGCATCGACCTCGTGGGCGCCGCGTTCGGCGTCCTGAAGCTCCACGGCATGCCGGTCGACGTGTCGCTCCCGCGGCGCGAGTCGAAGGCCGGCCTGGGCCACCGGGGCTTCGAGATCCGTTCCGACCCGCATCTCTCGTACGCGGAGGCCGCCGCCCGGCGGGACTTCACGATCAACTCGATGGCGGCGGATCCGCTCACGGGAGAGCTCATCGACCCCTTCCGCGGCGTGCAGGACCTGGAGGCGCGAATTCTGCGCCACACCTCGGACCATTTCGCCGAGGATCCGCTGCGCGTCCTGCGCGGCATGCAGTTCGCGGCGCGCCTCGGGTGCGCCGTCGCGCCCGAGACCGTCGAGCTCTGCCGCACGATCGAGCCCGAGGGGCTCGCGCAGGAGCGCGTGTTCGACGAGTGGAAGAAGCTGATCCTCCAGGGCATCGCGATCTCGCGCGGTCTTGGCTTCCTCGAGGACTGCGCGTGGATCCGGCACTACCCCGAGCTCGAAGCCCTCGTCGGGTGCGCGCAGGAGCCCGACTGGCATCCCGAGGGCGATGTGTGGGTCCACACCCTCCACTGCATGGATGCCTTCGCGGGCGGGCGCACGGGCGACGAGCGCGAGGACCTGGTCGTCGGCTTCGCCGTCCTGTGCCACGATTTCGGGAAGCCGGCGACGACGGCGTTCGAGGACGGGCGCATCCGGTCGCTCGGCCACGAGGCGGCGGGCGAGGCGCCCGCGCGCGCGTTCCTCGGCCGCATGACGAATCAGGCGGACTTGATCGATGCGGTCGTGCCGCTCGTGACGCATCACCTGCGGCCGCAGCAGTATCACGAGGCGGGAGCCGGCGACGGCGCGATCCGCCGCCTCGCCCGCGCCGTGGGACGGATCGACCGGCTGGTGCGCGTGGCGGATGCCGACATGCAGGGGCGGCCGGGGCTGCCGCGGAAGGAGTTCGCCGCGGGCGCGTGGCTCCTGGCGCGCGCGGAGGCGCTCGCGGTGAAGGACGCGGCGCCGCGCCCGATCGTCATGGGCCGGCACCTGATCGCGCTCGGCTTCGCGCCGGGGCCCGCCCTCGGCTCGCTTCTGGCGGCGTGCTACGAGGCGCAGCTCGACGGCGCGTTCGCGACGCTCGACGACGGGATCGAATTCGCTCGCCGCGCGGCCGGCATGCAGCGCTGAAGAATCAGGGTAGCCGTTCACGCTTTTCTCGCCGTGTTCGCGTACACGGACAGGTGTCATCTCACGGAGAAGAAACCACAGAGGCACAGAGGGCACAGAGAAGAATACGGAGAGAGACCACCGCACTTGACACGGAGCCGCGCAACGTCTCACGTTTCGTTCTCTGCGGCCTCTGTCTTCTCTGCGGTGAATCAGAAAGAGCGCCGCGAAGGACGCCGGAATGTGATCCACTGAAGGCGGAGATTCGCGTGTTCGGAATGTCCTGTGAACGGTTACACGAGGGGACGGTCTTGGACGGCGCACGGGAGAAGGTCGACGCCCGCCTTGCCCTTCGCCGCGGCGGGTGGTATCGTCGTGGCGCGCGTGGCATGCGGCGGCGTTCGCCGCAGGGTGAGGAGCGCATCGCAAGGAACGAACGATGGCGGCGTTGAAGGGCGGCTACAGGTTCCGCCTCTTTGAGGGGACTCCGGCAGGTCCGGTCGCGTCTCATCGCCCGCCCGACCGCGCGGTGGTTCCCCTTGCGCAAGGCGAGGGCAACGCCGGCCTTTCCGTCGTGTCGGCGGGAGACGCCGTCGCGGCGGGGCAGGTGATCGCGAGTCCGCCCGCGCGCATGGGAAGCCCGGTGCATTCGCCGATCGACGGCGTCGTGCGCGAATTCGCGGTGCGAGCGCGCGAGAAGCAGCCGTGGGCGATCGTCATCGAGCGCGCCGCGGGCGGGAATGCGCCCCCGCCGCCGGACATGCGATGCGAGTGGGCATCGGTCGCGCCGGACGCGCTTGCCGAGGCGCTCACCCACGCCGGGGTCGCGGCGCTCGTCCCCGGCGGGGCGATCGCGCCCGGAAGCGCGCGTATGCTCGTTGCGGCATGCCTGCACACGGCGCCGCTCCTTCCCAAGGCAAGCGCCGTCTATGCCGGCCGCGAGAACGACCTGGTCACGGGCGGCCGCATTCTCGCAAAGGCCCTCGGCGCGCAAGAGCTGTGCTTTGCGGTGGGGCGGCAGGACCGCGCCCTCGGCGAGGCGCTCGCGGGCAAGGGCGCGCCGCGCGTCGTCGCCGTCGACGAGGTCTATCCCCGGGAGCACCCGGCGCTCCTCGCGCGCGCGGTCGCCGGCGGCGCC
>JBFZCA010000523.1:0-3167 GCA_041308205.1 Planctomycetota bacterium
CACCTCTTCGCCGCCGGGGCGCAGGACCGCGCCATCGCCGCCGCCATCGCGGCGGTCGAAAGGCTGCGAGCCCGAGGAGCGCTCAACCGCGCCGAGGCGATGCTCGAGCATCTCGTGGGGCGCTGCGCCGGCGCGATCGCCGCCGAGAAGCTCATCGCGCTGCGCCGCGACCTTGCCGAGATCGCCAGCGTGCGCGGCGATCACGCGCGCGCCCAGCAGCTCCTGCGCGCGAACCAGCGCGTGTACGACGAGCGCGGCGATGCCGCGGCGGCGGCCCGCGTGCGCGTCCAGCTCGGCATCCTCGCCGCGAATCTCGAGAAGCCCGCCGAGGCGCTCGAGCATTTCGAGGCAGCCTCCGCGGTGCTCGCGGCCGACCCGCGCCACGCACCCGACTACCTGCGCTTGCAGGTCTCGCTGGCCCGGGTCCTCACCGAGAAATCCGAGTACGCCCGCGCGCTCGCCGCCGCCGAGAAGGCCGTCGATTTCCTCGAGGCGCATTTCCGCAACACGGCGCCGTGGCGGCGCCTGAAGGCCGTGACGCTGAGCCGCCTCGGCAACACGCACGCCGCGCTGTCGAGGTTCCCCGAGGCCCTCGAAGCCTACGAGGCGAGCGCCCAGGAGTTCCGCTCCTTCCCCGACTCGCTCGAGAAGGGCGGGTTCTACTGCAATCTGGCGCGCCTCTACCTGACCGTGGCCGACTACCGGAAGGCCGAGCGCTACTTCCGCATGACCTCGCGGATCGCGCGCTCGCTGGGCGCGCGCGAGCTCCTCGGCCTCACCGAGATCAACCGCGGCGTGCTCTGCCTCTACCAGTGGGACCTCGCCGCCGCGGAGGAGCACCTCGCGGCCGGGATCGCGCTGAGCGAGAGCGCGGGCTCGCACCGCTTCGTGCGCTTCGGCCGCATCTGCCTCGGCAACCTGCGCTGCCGCCAGGGGAAGTTCGAGGAATCGCTCCGCCTGTTCGCCGCGGAGATGCGAAGCGCGAAGCGGGCGAACGATCGCTACTTCTACATGAATGCCTGCCTGCAGGCCGTCTACCCGTACCTGGAACGCGGCCAATGGCGCCGCGCGCAGCGCGCGGCGCGGATGGGCGCGCGGATCGCGTCGGAGCTTTCCTGGCCGTACGGGATCCTCGAAGGAGCGCTGACGCAGGGGCAGGTCGCCGCCGCGCTGTGCGCATGGGACGCGGCCGATGACTTCAGGCGGCGCGCCATCGAGGCGCCGTGGGGGCACCACGGCCACGTCGATGCCGAGCTCGCGTACCTCGAGGGCGAGATCCTGGCCGGGAGGAACGACCTCGAGCGGGCGGCCGACGCGTTCCGCGGCGCCGGCCGCGCGTTCCGGGCGCTCGACGTGTGGGTCTATGCGGCGCGGAGCCGCCTCCGCGAGGCCGAGATCTTGCTGCGTCTGGGACAGCGCGCCCGCGCGGCGCGGCTGTGCGACGGCGCGTGGCGCTCGCTCGCCGCGCTGTCCCCCGAGAAGCGGCCGCCGATACTGTGGTTCCCGGCGACGCTGCTCCGCGCCGAGCTGCGCGCGGGCGACGGGGCGGGCGATCCCGCGCGTGTCCGCGAGGTCAGGTACGAGGTCGCCGAGGCGCTTGCCCAGGCGCGCGCCATCCACGCGATTCCGTACCTCTGGCGCCTGCTTGCATGCCTCGCCTCGCTCTGCGTGAAGCTCGAGGAGACCGAGGAAGCCCGGCGGTACGCGCGCGAGGCGCTGCGCGCCTTCCGCGATCACCGCGCCTCATCCCCCGTATCGAGCCGGGCGGCGCTCCGCGACCACCCCGAAGCCCGGCGTCTGCTCGACTTGGCCCGCGACCTTCTCGGCGAGGACGCGGAGCCCGTCGAACCGGCCGCTCGATCGCAAGGCCCCGGCGAGGCCGTCCCCGGCGCCGCGGCCGCCGCGCGCGTCGAGTTCGAGGGGATGGCCGGCGGCTCGCCGGGCATGACCGCCGTATACGCGCTCATCGAGCGCGTCGCGCCCACGGACCTTCCCGTCCTCGTGACCGGCGAGAGCGGGACGGGCAAGGAGCTCGTCGCCAACGCCATCCACAGGCTGAGCGCCCGCGCGCGCGGCCCGCTCGTCTTCGAGAACTGCGGCGCCATCCCCGAGAGCCTCGCCGAGGCGGAGCTCTTCGGGTACGTGCGGGGCGCCTTCACGGGCGCCGATGATGACCGGCCGGGGAGGATCGAGTCCGCGTCGGGCGGCACGCTGGTGCTCGACGAGATCGGCGACCTCCCGCTGCCCATCCAGGCGTCGCTCTTGCGCGTGCTCTCCTCGGGAACGGTGCGGCCGCTCGGCGGCCTCGAGGCCCGGCCGGTCGACGTGCGGCTCGTCGCCGCGACGAGCCGCGATCTGCGGGGCGACATCGCGCGCGGCGCGTTCCGGCCCGACCTCTTCTACCGCCTGCTCGGCATGGAAATCCACCTGCCGCCGCTCAGGGAGCGCGGCGCGGACATCCTGCGCCTCGCCGAGCGGTTCTTCCGGGCGTTCCTTCCGCCGCGGGCGCCGGCGCCGCGCCTGACCGCGCAGGCGCGCCAGGCGCTCCTCGGCTACGCATGGCCGGGCAACGTCCGCGAGCTCGAGAACGAGATCAGGCGCCTGGCCGTCCTCGGCGGCGAGCTCATCGAGCTTCGCGACCTGCGCATCGGCGCCGGCCGCCCGCGCTGCGAGATCCTGCCGCCGGGCGTCGCGCGCCGCCACTCGCTCGCCGACACGCACGCGATCGTCGAGCGCGAGTACCTCGCGCAGGCGATCGAGGAGTGCGGCGGCGTCATCGCCCGGGTCGCGAAGTTCCTGGGCATGAACCGCCGGAGCGTCTACAAGATGATGCGGCGGCTCGGCATCGAGGGGTGAGGGGGGCGGCGGGTCTCCCCGCCGCCGGCGGGCATCCCACGCATCATCTCCCGCCCCACACGACCTCCTTCCGGCGGCGTACGCCGTCTCGGAGGAGGAGGTCATTCCTCTACGCACATATCCCAAAAAACGGCAATCGTTCTAGTGAGGGGGACAACGATGTCACAACCTCATCTGTGCAGGAATGAACACCGCATCTCCTACCTTTACAGGGCCCTGCTGTGCGGAGACGAAATCGATCTCAACTTCCGAGGACTCATGATGGACAGCCCTGATCCTCCCTTGGCCTACGAAAGCACTTGCATCCTCCT
>JBFZCA010000524.1:0-7327 GCA_041308205.1 Planctomycetota bacterium
GTGCTCTTCCGATCTTGCTCTTCCGATCTGCCCTCGCCTGCAGCTATGCACGGCGAGTCCGTTCTCAAGGCGTAGTCGTACACGAGCGCCGGCGCAAGCTCCCGATACGGATTCGCCGCGCTGCCGTCGCCCGGGAGTTGATGTGCGGCATCGACATAGACTTCCGCACCCGTGCCCCACGCGCAGAACAACGGGTCGGCGTCGATGTTTCCTTGCCCTTCCGGGAAAGGGTTGCCCTGCATGCAGGAGAAGGCCGTATCCCATGTCGCGGACTGCTCCCCCCGCATTCCGTCGGCGCCGTTCCCCCACATGATTGCGTTGCGCACTACGGTCGTCGAGCTTTTCGACCATACGGCTCCGCCGGCGGCGCTCGAATTGGAGGCGATCGTGACACGCGCGGCATTGAGCGTGGTCATCTGGCTGATGTAGATTCCCCCGCCGCCGTCGAGCGCGTAATTATCCGCAATGAGGCAATCGTCGAGCGCGACTTCGGCGTTGCGCGCGACGATACCTCCCCCCTTCGCGACACGTACGATGTTGCCGGTAATGGAGGATCCGCTCACCGTGAGCGGACGCGCGACCTCGACCAGGATGCCTCCTCCCTCAGTCTCGGCACGATTCCGGGCCACCACGGCAGCCGTGATCGTCACCCGAGCGCCCACGGCGCAGATGCCGCCGCCCCGGCCGGCGCTATTGCCCGTCGCCTCGCCTTCGTGGATCGTCAGCGACCCCTGCTCCACGTACGCGCCGCCGCCATCGCCTGTCGCTACGTTCCCGGCGAAGCGGCTGCCGCGCGCGAGCAGCGTCGATGCGTGCAGGCGGATGCCGCCGCCCTTCCCGCCCGTATTCCCCGAGACCACGCATGCATCCAGCGTGACCACCGCATTCTCCGAGGCCCAGAGTCCGCCGCCATCGAACGCCGTATTGGCGCTGATCGAACAAGACTCGAGCGTGGGAGCGGCACCCGTTCCGACGAAGATGCCGCCTCCCTTGTCCGCACTGTTGCCCGCGAGCTCGCAGTGGACGAGACGCGGGCCCTCGCCCGCGCCGACAACCACGCCGCTCCGCGCGCTATTCGTGATCTTCAGATTCTCGATGCGCGCGCCCGTCGCGGGGCCGATGACGGGACCTTCGACCACGGTTGTGTCCGCGCCGGCACCGACCAGACTCGCGCCGTGCGCGAGATTCGTGCCGCGATTCGGGTAGACGCCGGCGGCTACATGCACGACGCGCGTTGCAGACCCTGCACTCGCGCAGGTTCCCCTGTCGGCGCCGATCGCGCCGCCGTCTTCCGACGCGTGCGCACAGGGTGAATCGACCGCACGCGCGTAGTCGTAACCGAGCGCGCTCTCGATCGCCGCGAACGGGTGTTCCTGCGTGCCCTCTCCCGGCGCCGGACTCGCCGCATTGACCCACACCTCGGCCCCCGAACCCCACGCGCCGAAACCAGGATCCGACGCGATATTCCCGGCGCCGGGCCATACGCTCGCTCCTTCGACGCACGAGTACATCACGATCGCACGCGCGGGATTGTTCGCATCCGAGACGTCCAACGCGAGGGAGCCGCCGGCATTGCCCCACACGATGGTCTCGCGCACTACCATGGTCGTCCCCGGGTCGCCGCGGATGCCGCCGCCCTCGACCGTCACGACGTTGCCCGCGATCGTGCATCGCTCCAGAGCGACGCTGGCACGGTCTCGCAGCCTGACGCCGCCGCCGAACTCCGCCCAGTTGCCGGTGATGCAGCAATCAGCGACGGCGAGCGATGATGCCCCCATGCAGAGAATGCCGCTGCCGCGGTTGCCGGCAATCGTGCAACCTTCCGCGGTGCAGTCCTCTGCCTCGTACAGGCTCACGCCCGCCGCGCCGTTGCGCCGCACTTCGCAGGAGGACATCCGAAGCGAACTGGGCCATGTGTCGGTGAACGCGCCGACGGAAATCCCGTACTTGGCGTTGTCCTCGATCGCGCACAGGCTGATCTGCAACGACGATTCCGTTGCCTGGATGCCTATGCCGTTGCCCGCGATCCGACACCTCGTCACACGCGGCGATGTCAGCCGCTCGCAGCGGATGCCGGCATTCGTGCCGCCCGTGATGGTAAACCCATCGACACTCGAACGATCATCCTCCCCGTGGTTGAACACGATGACGCCGCCGCGTCGATCCGGGTCGCGAGGCGCCGCGCGAAGCACGGTCACGGCGGGACCCTCGTCGGCCTTGAGCACCACGTTCTTGCGCGGCTGTTGCGGCGAGTCGTCCGGATCCGCGAGACGGTTGAAATCGAGCGGCTCCGCGAGCACGTACTCACCGGGCAGAACGAGCACCGTATCGGCGTCGGCGGCGGCATCGAGCGCCTCCTGAATCGTGGCGAAATCACCGGGCACGCGCAGGGTCTGCCCCCCGGCGCCCGGATCGCCGTAGGATTCGTAGGCGCCCATGTCGACCCCCGCCCCAAAGGGACGCGCGCGCCCCGCAAGGTCCGAGGCCGGCGCTCCCGCCGCTGTTCCCGCATCGATCGCCGGCGATCCCGGCCGCGGCTCGAGATTCGGCGCGTGCACGATCATGTTCGGGGCCTTGTACTGCCTGCCATCGACGACGAAGTCGTACATCTGCTGGAAGTCGTACGTGCCGGGCCATACGAAGAGCGGATCGAGGTTGATGTTCCCATCCCCCTCCCACACCGTCGCGCCCTTGATGCAACTGTAGGACGCAGACAGCGTCGAACCCGCCTCGACGGCTGCGCTGCCGTCAATGTTGTTCCACACGATGCAGTTGAGAAGCTCGACCGTCGCTGAATCACGGCACGTCAGCCCGCGGGCGTTGTTCTCCGCCACGGTGCAATTCACGAGGCGAACGTCCCCGCCGCCAATGCACGCAACACCGGCGGCGTCGAACAACGAGGAACTGTTCGCCGCCACGCAGCAGTTGGTGAGCGCCGCGCCTGCCACCCTCGTGAACGCGAGCCCGGGATAGTAGTTCACCGACGCGTTCCCGATGATGCGGCACCGTTCCAGCGTCACGAACGCCGACGACTTTGCAGCAAGGCCGCCGCAGTCGGCCGTGCTGCCGTTCTCTTCCACGCGGCAGTCGCGGAGCGTCACCGATGACCGCGCGCCGCACGAGACTCCGGCCACGCCCTCGCTCCTGTTGTGCCGCACGAGGCACCCTATGCACGTCACGCCGCCGTCGTCGGCCACCGCGATCCCGCAGGTGCCGTTTTCTTCGATCACGCAGTCGCGAATCGTCGGCGCGGCCAGCGCGCCGCACACGATCGCTCCTGTCCCCAGCGCGTGGCGTATCACGCAGTTCCGCAGCTCCGGCGAGGCCCCGGCCGGCACGACGACTCCTCCCTTCCGACCCTCCGCAACCGTCAGGTCGGCAAGCGACATGCCGGTCATGAGTCCGCGCACCGTCCCTTCCAGCACCGTGAGCTCCGGGCCCGCGCCCTGTATGCTCACCGGGTGGGCGGGGGGCACGAGCTCGGCAGCGAACTGCCCGGCGGCAAGGTGCACGCGCCGCACGGGGACTCCGCCGGCGGGACACGTGCCCGTCTCGACACCGATGCGCACGCCGCCTTGCCCGGCCGTCAAACACGGAGACCCCGCCGAAAGCCCCAGGCTGAAGGTCAGCGCCGATGCGGCATCGCGAAACGGCGCGGCCGCACTGCCGTCGCCGGGCTCCGGCGCCGCCGGATCGACGTACGCGTCGGCGTTCTCACCCCAGCCGCAGAACTGCGGATCGAGGTTCAGGTTCCCGACCCCGGGCCAGACATCAGGCGTTTCCAGACACGAGTATTCGGCGTTCAACGAGGACGTGCCGTCGCACACAACCGGCCTCTCGCCGTTGTCCCACACGATGCAACTCGCAAGGTACGGCCCCGAGGTTCTCTCGCACTCCAATGCTCCGGCATTCAGGTCGCATACGTTGCCGACGATCGTACAATTCGTCAGCACCGGCGACGCCTGCACGCACTGCAACGCCGCGCCGCTGCCTGCCCGATTGTCTATGATGAGGCAATCGCGCAACTGCGGCGAAGGCGGGCCGCCGCACCACACACCGCCGCCTGATTTCGCGGTGTTGCCCGCGATGCGGCACCCCTCCGCGATCAATGCCGCCGAGGTGGCGGCTATGCCGCCGCCGTTACCGCTGATCGTGGAGTTCCTGACCGTGCATTCGCCGTACGTGACGCTCACACCGACGCCGGCATTGCGCACGATCGCACAGTCCGTGATCGTCATGCGGCCGTCCTGCGATACCGTTACTCCGGGCCCGAGGTTGTCGGCGATCGTGCAACCATCGAGCACAGGCACTGCGCCTTCATAGGCCGCAACGCCGGCGGATACCGCATGCAGCGCGCGCGCGTTGCCGCTGATCTCGCATCCGCGGAACGTGGGATTGGCGCCGGCGTGGCACACGATGCCCTCATGCTCGTTATCGAGCACCGCGCACGCCGTAAACGTCGGCGCGGAGTCGCCCGCACACACCAGCGCCGCGGCTTTGCTCCCGACGCCGTTACGGACAATCCGCACCCCCGAGAACATGGCCTCCGAGCCCGTGCCGCAGTACACGCCCCCTCCGCTGAAGTGGTACGCCGTATTCTCCGTGACGACGCAATCGCGAACCTCAGGCGACTCGCCCGCGGGTATGCATACCCCTCCCGCGTTCCCCCCCGTGACGGTGACATTCGCCAGACTCGCACCGCTCCGAAGACCGAAGACCGTCCCATCGAGCGTCGTCAGGGCCGCTCCCATACCGCGCAGTGATGCGGCGTGGGCGCACGTCGAGCCCTGGAAGCGATAGGTGCCCGCGGCGATCCACACCGTGCGCCGCGGCATTCCTGCCATGCCTGCGGGAGTTGCAATGGCGCCCATCGTCGTGCCGCCTTCGCCGCTCCCCACGCAGGGGGAGTCGAGCGCCACACCAGGATCGAAGGCGAGCGCCGCGGCAAGCTCACGGTACGGCGACTGCGAGCTTCCGTCGCCTGGTCCCGGTGCAGCGCAATCGACCCATACTTCCGCCGCGTCCCTCCAGCCGCGGAACCGCGGATTCACCGCAATGTTGCCTTGCCCGGATACGACCGAAGCCCCCTCAATGCAGCTGTACGTAACGCGCGGGTTGGCGCCTTCCAATGCCGTAAAGGACCCACAGGGATTATCCCAGAGAATGCAGCCTGTGATCACCGGCGCCGACTCGCTCGAGCACACGACACCGCCGCCCTCTTCCTGACCGACGTTGCCGGCAATCGTACAGTGTCTGAGGACGGGCGTGGCTCTCGCAGCGCAGCTCACCCCTCCGCCCGCCCTCCACCGCGCGGCATTCTGCGTCACGACGCACCCGTTGAACTCGGCCGTTGAGTTCCCGAAGCAGTTTATACCGCCGCCTTGCGCACCTGTATTCCCTTCGATACGGCAGCGTTCGAACAGCGCTTCGCCGATCTCGCACGCGACACCACCACCATCGCCGGCCGCACTGTTCTCTGCGACCAGGCACTCGGAGAACCGCGCGCCGCCACCCATGACGCTGATACCGCCCCCGGACGAGGAGGCGTGATTCCCCTCGATCGTGCAGCGCGTGAAGATCGGTGTGCCGGCATACGTGCAGCTCACGCCGCCGCCCCAGGTCGCGCTGTTTCCGCCGATCACGCAGTCCGTCACACTCGGCGACGAGACATCGGCACAGAAGATACCGCCGCCCCTGGGCATGCCCCGGCCGCCGGTCAGCGTCACGCCTTCGATCACCGACGCCGGCCCTTCGCCATGCTCAAACACGGCGACGCTGGCCCGCGCCGGGTCGAGAAGCGTTTCAGCCAAACGCAGGATGGTGACCGCGGGGCCGCCGACACCCCGAACAACAAGGTTCTTGACCGGGGGGCTTGCGGGATTCGCCGGATCGTGCAGGCGGTTGAAGTCGAGAGGCTCTACAAGCACGTACTCGCCGGGGAACACCAACACCGTGTCGCCGTCGGCGGCGGCATCCGCTGCGGCCTGGACTTCATCGAACTCGGCACCGCCGTCTTTCGAGACCGTAAGCGTAGCGCCCGCACTCACCGTCGCCAGACAGAGCAAGGCCGCCGGAATGGTTCGCATGACACCTCCCGAGCATTCCCTTTCTTCGATCACGCGCCGCAGGCAAGGACGCCTGTTCGTCGCGTCCGGCGCGCAGGAGATCTCGTTGGCGTTGTGCGAACCCTAGGAGATCTCGTTGGCGTTGTCATCATCCAGGATCATAATCGGATACTCCTCGGGAGTCAAACAACCACGCGGAGGATCTTGAAACGCCGCGGGCGAGCCCGGCGCGGCCTGTAGACGGGGGCGGCGGCTTCCTTGCCGCCTCCCCGCCTGCAGACATCGCGCCGGCGCCCGGGCCGGGACGAGTCACATCCGCTCCGCGCCGCGCGCCGCCTCGAAAAGCCGCGCAAGCAGCGCGGGATCCTTCTTCCCAGGCCGCAGTTCCACGCCGCTTCCCACATCGAGGGCATGGGGCTGCACCCGCCGAATCGCGTCCGCGATGTTGTCGGGGTTCAAGCCGCCGGCGAGAATCACGCGGCCGAACTTCTTCGCCTCGCACGCGCAATGCCAGGGGAAGGTCGTGCCGGTGCCGCCGGCCATGCCCTTGACCAGCGAGTCCAGGAGCAGCGTGCAGCCCCGAAACGGCGCCAGTTCCTCCTCGGGCAGCGCCTCCCCCACGCGGAACGCCTTCCAGACCTCCAGCCCGCCGCGCCGCAGCTCGTCGAGCATCGCGCGCGATTCCGTGCCGTGAAGCTGGACGACCGTGAGCCCCGCCATCGCCGCCGTCGCGCGGATCGCGACGGGATCCTGGTCGACGAAGACGCCCACCTTCTCGACGCGGTCGCCGATCGCCGCCGCGATCTCGGCCGCGTCCTCGGGACGGATGTAGCGCGGCGACTTCGCATGGAAGATGAAGCCGAGCGCCCACGCGCCGAGCGACGCCGCGCGCTCGGCATCCTCGCGGCAGGTGATGCCGCAGATCTTGATGCGCGGAAACCCCCTATCCACCGCGCAGCTCCCTGATCGCCGCGGCGGGATCGGCCGCGCGCGAGAGATACTCGCCGATCAGAAACGCCCGCGCGCCGGCGCGTCCGAGCCGGGCGACATCGTCCGGCCCGAGCACGCCGCTCTCGACGACCGCCGTGCACTGCGCGGGCACGCGCGGCAGGAGGCGCTCGCTCACGGACAGATCAACATCGAGCGTCCGAAGGTTGCGGTTGTTGATGCCGACAAGCTCGCTCCCGGCATCGACCGCGCGCGCGAGCTCCTCCTCGTCGTGCACCTCGACCAGGGCCTCCAGGCCGATCTCCCGCGCGGCC
>JBFZCA010000525.1:0-5519 GCA_041308205.1 Planctomycetota bacterium
CGCTACGCCTACACGCCGGAGAACAGGGCGGCCGCGGCCTGGATGGCCGACCTTTTCCTCACGTACGGCCTCGAGGTCGAGACGCACGTGTACGCGCACAACCCGGATCGAAGCAACGTGATCGGGATCCTGCCCGGCCGCATCGATCCCGCGGCGGTCGTCTACGTGGGAGCGCACTTCGACTCGATAAGCCCCACCGCCGCGACGCTCGCCCCCGGCGCCGATGACAACGCGAGCGGCACGGCGGCGGTTCTCGAAGCCGCCCGGGTGCTGAGCGGGCACTCCTTCGCGTACACGATCAAGTTCGCGGCGTTCAACGAAGAAGAGCAGGGCATGGTGGGGTCGCGGAACTACTGCGCGAAGATCGCGGCGGAGGAGGAGCGCGTCATCGGCTGCTTCAACTTCGACATGATCGCCTACGCGGGCACGGACGCGGCGCCGCCCGATCTGGCGATCTACACGAACAGCGCGTCGCTCGAGCTGGCGTACGTGCTCGCGGCCGCGTGCACGGCTTTCGTTCCCGACGGCGTCGAGCCCAAGGTCTTCGAGGATGCCGGCGCGACCTGGTCCGACCACGTCTCCTTCTGGAACCGCGGCTACAAGGCGATCACCGGCATCGAGGACGGCGGCGCCTGGAACGACTTCTGCCCCTGGTACCACACCGTCGAGGACACCATCGAGAAGTATCCGAAGGATTACCCGACGCACGTCACCGCCGCCATCGTCGCCGCCCTCGCGCACGTCGCCGTCCCCCTGTCGCCCGACGACTGCGACGGCGACGGGATCCCCGACGCCGTCGAACTGGCGAGCGGCAGCGCCGCCGACTGCAACGCGAACGGGATTCCCGACGACTGCGACATCGCCGCGGCGGCAAGCCTCGACTGCAACGCGAACGGCGTCCCCGACGAGTGCGACATCGCGTTGGGGACGAGCGCCGATGCGGACTCGGACGGCGTTCCCGATGAATGCGAGGGCTACAGGCGCGGCGATGCGAACGCCGACGGCGCCATCGACATCGCCGACGCCGTCTTCGTCCTGGGCCATCTCTTCGCAGCGGGACCGGCGCCGAGCTGCAGGGACGCCGGCGACGCCAACGACGACGGCATGCTCGACATCGCCGACGCCGTGGCGATCCTGGGGCACCTGTTCGCGGCCTCGGGGCCTTTGCCGCAGCCGTTCGGCTCCTGCGGCGTCGATCTCACGGCGGACGACCTTGACTGCGGGAGCTTCCCGCCGTGCCGGGAGGGCACGACATGACTCCGAGACTTTCTCAAGAGCGCCCGCGCCCCCGCCGCGCCCTTCCTGACGTGCGGCGCGGACGGCACGGCCGACAGCCTCGACTGCGCCGGCCACGCCTCCTGCGAGTGACCGCCGGCCTTCGGGCCGCGGACGACGGCGGCCTCCGCCCGGCATCTCCGCCCGATTTCGCCGCGCCGTTCCCCCATCCCGCGGCGGTTTCCATGCGGGCCTTCGGGGGCGCACGGCTTCCGGCCGCGCCGCCCGCGGGAACGACGGTTGCAGGATTCCCTTCTCGCACGACGAAACACCGCGTCAACCACGTTCAGTGCGAAAGGAGACGCAACCATGAAACACGCAGCGATTCCGATCATCATGTGCGTGGCCGCCGTGGCCGCCGCACCGGCATGGGCGCAGGAGATCACCATGAACATCGTCGTTTCCCCCAGCGTCATCAACATCAACGCGCAGGGCAACTACGTCACCGTCCACACCAGCATCCCGTATGTCGAGGGCGCCGCGGCGACCCTGCACAACGTGGACTACGAGCCCGGCACCTCCATCGCCGCATTCTCAATCTATCCCGATGATTGCGGCGATCTGGTGGCGAAGTTCCATCTGAACGACGTCGTGTCGACGCTGCTGGCCGATGCCGCCGAGAACCCGATCCAGGTGCTCGGGCTCACGGTCACGGTGTCCGACGATGAGGACTGGTACGGCATCGACACGGTCAAGGTCGTCGACGTGATCGGCAAGCAGGTCTCGCAGTAGCCCGCCCGCCGGCAGGCGGCTTCGCCGAACAGCGCGGCCCCGCGCCCAAGCCCCGCGCATGCTCGTCGAGGAGCATGCGCGGGGTCACTGCGCGCTCGACCGGATTATCCGCGCCTCGCCGTTCACGCGCACTGCGACCTCGCGCGGCTCGGCCGAGCGGATCCGGTAGTCCGTGACCTTGCCGTCCCGCCACGCCAGGTCGACCGTGAAGCCGCCGCGGGCGCGCAGGCCCTTCACGGAACCGGCCGGCCACGCCGCCGGAAGCGCGGGCAAGAGCTCGATCTCGCCCGCGTGCGACTGGAGCAGCATCTCCGCAATCCCGGCGCAGCCGCCGAAGTTGCCGTCGATCTGGAACGGCGGGCAGGAGTCGAAGAGGTTCGGCAGCGAGCCGCTGCCCCCGCCGGCGGGGCGCAGCAGGGTCGCGAGCAGCTTGTGCGCGCGGTCCCCGTCGCCCAGGCGCGCCCAGAAGCTCATGCGCCAGGCGAGCGCCCAGCCGTTGCTGTCATCGCCGCGCGCGTCGAGCGACTTGCGGCAAGCGGCGGCCAGCTCGGGCGTGCCGCGCCGCGTGATCTCGTACCCTGGGTGCAGCCCGTACATGTGCGACGTGTGGCGATGAGTCGGCTCGGGCTCGGGGTACGGCTCCAGCCACTCCTGCAAACGGCCGTCCGGCCCGATCTGGTTGGGCGCGAGCCGGGCGCGCGTCTCCGCGAGCTCGCGCCGAAGCTCTTCGTCGACGCCGAGAATCTCGGCGGCGCGGGCCGTGTTGCCGAAGAGCTCGCGGAGGAGCTGCATGTCGACGGTCGGCCCGAGGCAGACGTGCGCCGTTCCGCCGTCCGGGAGCCTGAACGCGTTCTCGGGCGAGTTGGACGGCGCGGTCACGAGCCACTTGCGTTTCGGCTCCTCGACGAGGTTGTCGAGGTAGAAGAGCGCCGACTCCTTCAGGACCGGGTAGGCCCACGCGAGGAACTCCCGGTCGAGCGTGAAGGCGTAGTGCTCCCAGAGGTGCTGGCAGAGCCACGCGGAGCCGCTGACGGTCGCGCCCCAGCCCGCGTGCTCGCCGGGCGAGGTGAAGCCCCAGGCGTTCGTGATGACGTGGGCGACCCAGCCGCGGGCGTCGTAGTACGCCTTCGCCGTCCTGCGGCCCGGCTCGACCAGCGAGGCGATGAGCTTGTGGAGCGGCTCGTGCAGCTCGGAGAGGTTGCAGACCTCGGCGGGCCAGTAGTTCATCTGCACGTTGATGTCGAGATGCCAGTCGCCGTTCCAGGGCGTCTGGATCTCCTCGGCCCAGACGCCCTGCAGGTTGGCGGGCAGGCCCCCCGGCCGAGATGAGCTGATGAGAAGATAGCGGCCGAAGTCGAAGTACAGCGCCGCGAGCGCGGGATCGGGCGCGCCCCCGGCGAACCCCGCGAGCCGCCGGTCGGTGGGAAGCGCGCTGTTCGCGGTCGCCGGCAGGCGCAGCTCCACGCGGTCGAACCAGCCGCGGAAGTCGCGGAGGTGCTCGCAGCGGAGCTCGTCGAACGAACGGGCGGCGGCCCGTTCGAGATCCGCCGTCGCGGCGGCGATCGGGTCCGTCAGTTGCCGCCCGGCGAAGCCGCGGTAATCCGTGGCGGCCGCCAGCAGCAGGACGGCGTCATCCGCGCCGCTCACGACGAGCCGGTTCGCCTGCGCCGTCACGCTCCCGCCCGGCGCGAGCACGCGAAGCCGCGCGGCGTAGGCGACGCCCCGGCCGCCGCGCCCGTCGTTCAGCGTGCCCGTCATCAGCAGCTCGTTCGGGCCGGCGGCGGCGGTCGTGAACCGCTCCGGCCGGTCGAGCGACACGGTGAAGGAGAGCGACCCCGGCCGCGATGCGGTCAATCGCGATACGAACACCTGGTCGGGCGCGCTGACGAAGTGCGTGCGCTCGTAACGGATGCCTTGCCGTTCGTACTCGACCCGCGCGACCGCCCGCGCGAGATCGAGCTCGCGCCGGTACGAGCCGGCCGCGGCGCCGCGCACGAGGCGGACATCGCCGGCCATCCGTCCCGGCCCGCCGATGTTGGACACGGCGAAGGTGAGGACGTTGGCGCCCGGCTTCACCGCATCGCCGCACGCCAGGCGGTGCGGCCCCTCCCAGCCCGCGGGCCGCGTCCGGCCGATCTCGCGTCCGTTCACGAGGACGATGCTCGTGTCGTCGAGCGCGCCGAACTCGACCGTCCAGCCGTCCCGGGCCCCCTCCGCGACCTCGAACGTCGCACGGAAGAGCGTCCACTGCCCGACCGGAATGTCGAGAAGCGCG
Organism: Planctomycetota bacterium; assembly: GCA_041308205.1. Classification (GTDB taxonomy): domain Bacteria; phylum Planctomycetota; class UBA8108; order UBA8890; family UBA8898; genus UBA8898. The sequence goes on from JBFZCA010000525.1 coordinate 4,283, forward strand.
CCCTGCATCTCGACCGCCTGCCAGGCGTCGCCACCGTCCGACTCCGCCTGCCGGACCGCGTTCTCCTCCGACGCCGCGTCTCGCCGGAACCAGCGGGCGGGCACGATCCGATCCGATCCCGCGAACTCGAGGCGCAGGTTGCCGAGCGTCTGGTAGCACCCGAACGGCACGCCGGCGCCGCTTCCGTGACCGGACCCCTTCCCCCGGCAGGTGAAGTTCGCGTTGACGAGTTGCTCGGCCTCGACGTTCTTGCCCTCGAGGAGCAGGCGGCGGATTTCGGGCAGCGCCTCGTGGGCGTCGGGCCGGTCGGAATCCTCGGGCGAACCCGACCACATCGAGCTCTCGTTGAGCACGATGCGCTCCTCGTCCGTGCCGCCGAACACCATCGCGCCGAGGCGCCCGTTGCCGAGCGGCAGGGACTCACGGAAGCTCGCCGCCGGCCGGTCGAACCAGAGCGCCGTCGCGGCCTCGGCGCCGTCGAGGCTCACGCGCAGCGCGAGCGGTTGCTGGCTGCGTACGAGGCCGAGTTCCACATCCCCGGCCGGAGCGGCTGCGCCGACCGCGTCGAGGAACCGCCTCACGTCCGCGACGGCCCGTCCGTTCACGCGCAGGACGCAGTCTCCCTGCCGCAACCCCGCGCCGAACGCCGGGGATTCCGCCTGAGCCTCGTCGACGAACACGCCGCCCGAGTCCGCCGCCACGCCGAGCGCGGAGTACTCGTACCGAAGGAGGTCGCGGAGGCTCGCCCCCCGCCAGGCGGTCCGCGCCGCCTCCGCCGGCGCCCCCCCGCCGGCATCCAGGTGGTCGACCGCGGGGATGGCCGGCGTCCGCGCCATCGCCTTCAAGCGCGGCGCGCGCACCCCGAACCCGTCCATCGGGAAGTTGACGAAGCCGAGGGCGAGCGCCGGCGAGCCTTCCCGGACGCGGAAGTCACCCTTCGCGGCATCGACGAACAGCGGATCTCCCGCGAGCGAATTCGCATCGCAGCCCTTGCCGGCGAACTTCACACGGTCGGCCTCGCCGGTCGCGAACAGGTTGCGGTCGATCTCCTTGCCCCACGGCGCGACGTGCATCAGGGCCGGCTGATAGGCGCCCATCACGATGTTGCGGGTGAAGACATCGCCGCTCTTCTCGAACCAGACGTGCGGGTGCAGGCTGTTGCCGACGATGACGTTGTTGGTCGCGACGCGCCCGTAGCCCTCGCGCATCTTCAGCCCGCCGCGGAGGAGGAGGTTGT
>JBFZCA010000526.1:0-6104 GCA_041308205.1 Planctomycetota bacterium
GCCGGCGGCCATCCGCGGGCGCACCGGCCGGCGCTGCGCATCGTGTCGCTCGCGCCCAGCGTGACCGAGATCCTGTTCGCCGTCGGCGCCGGGGAACGCCTCGTCGGCGCGACCGACTACTGCACGCACCCGCCCGAGGCCGCATCGATTCCCCGCGTCGGCGGCCTCCTCGACCCGAACTTCGAGGCCATGCTCGACCTCGTGCCCGACCTGGCCGTGATGCCGTCATCGCACGCCGAATCCGCGCGCGTTCTGGAGCGTCTGGGCATTCCCGTCCTGATCGTCGACCACGCCTCGGTCGCCGGCGTCATCGATTCGATCCCGGCCATCGGCCGGGCCGCCGGCGCGCAGTCCGCCGCCGATGCCATCGCCGCCGGCCTCAGGTCGCGCCTCGACCGCGTCGAGCGCATCGCCCGCGGCCTTCCCCGCGTCCGCACGCTGCTCTGCATCGACCGCCCTCTCGGCAGCCTCAAGGAGGTGTGCATCGCCGGCAAGGACGGTTTCTACGACCCGCTCCTCACGCTGTCCGGCGGCCGCAACGCGTACGAGGCCGGATCGCCGCTCTTCCCGTCGCTGAGCGCCGAGGGCATCGTCAGACTCGACCCCGAGGTCATCATCGAATTCCGCGCGGGCGCCGCCGCCGGGGAGGATGATGCCGCCGTGCTCGCCGACTGGCAGACCCTCCGCGTCGTGGCCGCCGCGCGCACCGGCCGCATATACGTCTTCCGCGATACCTTCATGGTCATCCCGGGACCGCGCATCGCCGCCATCGCCGAACGCCTCCTGGCGGCGCTGCACCCGGACGCGGACACGAGGCTGCCGTGAACGCTCCCGCGCTCGCCATCACCGATCTGCATGTGTGCGCCGGCGGCCGCGCGATCCTCGACGGCATCACGTTCACGGCGGCCGAGGGCGAGCACATCTCGATCGTCGGGCCCAACGGCGCCGGCAAATCGACCCTCCTGAAATGCCTGATCCGGGTGTGCCGGCCCGCGTCCGGGAGCATCCTCGTCTTCGGCAAGGATCTGCGCGCCCACGCACCCAAGGATCTCGCGCGCCTCGTGGCGTACGTCCCCCAGGGCGACCGCTCGCGCGCCCCGTTCACCGTGGGCGAGTTCGTGATGATGGGCCGCTATCCTTACCTGCGCGCGTTCAGCCCGCCCGCGCGCACGGATCGGGAAGCCGTGGAGCGCGCGCTGGCCGACACCGGCATGGCGGCCTTCGCCGCCCGTTCCATGCGCACGCTGAGCGGCGGCGAATGCCAGAAGGCGTTCATGGCCGCCGCGCTCGCCCAGGAGCCGCGCATCCTGCTTCTCGATGAACCGACCACGTTCCTCGATCCGGGGTGCCAGGACGAGGTGGCGCATCTCCTCGTGCGGATCAGGCGCGAGCGAGGCGTCACGATCGCCGCCGTGACGCACGACATCAACGCCGCAACCCTCGCAAGCACGCGCATCATCGCGCTTGCGGCCGGCGCCGTCGCCTTTGCGGGGCCTGCGCGCGCCTTCATGGACAACGCGGTCCTCACGCGGGTGTACGGGCGCGAGTTCCTGTTTGCGGTCCACCCCCGAACGGGCGCGCCGCTCGTCGTGCCGGAGGCCCCGCCATGCGCGCCGTGAACCCCGTGCGCAGGCTCGCCGTGCTCGCGGCATGCGCGCTGGCCGTCGTGCTCGCCGCCCCGTGGGTGGGGTATCACGCCACGCCGCTTGCCGCCGCCCTCTCCCCGTTCTCCGCGACGCCCGACGCCGAGATCTTCTGGCGCTTCCGCGTGCCGCGCGTCCTGCTGGCGTTTCTCGCGGGCGCCGGGCTCGCCGCCGGCGGCGCGGCCTTCCAGGCCATGTTCAGGAACCCGCTCGCAACGCCGTTCACGCTCGGCGTCTCGAGCGGCGCCGCCTTCGGCGCGGCGCTCTACATCCAGCTCGGCCTTCCGGCGGCGATTCTCTGGTTTCCGGGCGGCGCCGTGTGCGCGCTCGCCGGCGCCCTGCTGGCGATCCTGATCGTCTACGGGCTCGCGCGCAGCCATCCCGAGCGCTCGGTGGCCGTGCTGCTCCTTGCGGGCGTCGCCCTCAGCTTCTTCTTCTCGAGCCTCCTGCTCTTCCTGCACTACATCACCGACTTCTCGCGGTCGTTCCGCATTCTCAGATGGCTCATGGGCGGGCTGCAGGCCGACGGCTTCGGCGGCGTCCTCGGGCTGGCGCCGTTCGTGGCGTCGGGCGGCGCCATCATCCTGGCCTTCGCGCACGAGCTCAATCTCCTGACGACCGGCGACGACCTTGCCGCGAGCCGCGGCGTCAACGTCGGCCGCGCGCAGGCCGCGCTGTTCTTCGCCGTCTCGCTGATGGTCGGCGGCATCGTCGCCCTGTGCGGGCCGATCGGCTTCGTCGGCATGATGGTGCCGCACATGTGCCGCTGCATCATCGGACACAACCATCGCCTGCTCCTTCCGGCGTCGCTGATCGGGGGCGGCGCCTTCCTGACAGCGTGCGACACGTTCGCGCGGACGATCATCGCGCCCGCGGAGATACCGGTCGGCGTCATCACCGCGCTGCTCGGCGGCCCCTTCTTCCTGTGGCTCCTCGCCGGGCGCCGCGATCACGCCGCGGGGGAGGACACTGCATGAGCGACGACGGCATGCGCACGCCCTCGTGGACACGCGGATACGTGCACGTCTACACCGGCGACGGCAAGGGCAAGACCAGCGCCGCGCTCGGCCTTGCCCTCAGGGCCGCGGGCGCCGGCCTGCCCGTGTTCATCGCCCAGTTCGCGAAGGCCAGGCCCTCCGCCGAGCGCGCGGCGCTCGCGCGCCTCGGCCCCCTGGTCGCGGTGCACTGCTGCGGGCGGCCGAGCTTCGTCCTGGGCGCCCCCGCTCCGGAGGATCTCGCGGCGGCGCGCGACGGCATCGACCATGTCCGGCGCGTCCTCGCCGAGGGGCGGTACCGGGTCGTCATACTCGACGAGGCCGCGACCGCCGCCGCGGCCGGCCTGCTCGGCGTCGACGCCCTCCTCGCGCTCATCGACGCGAAACCCGACGCCGTCGAGCTCGTCATCACCGGCAGAAACGCCGATGCCCGGCTCATCGCGCGCGCGGACCTCGTGACGGAGATGCGCGCGGTCAAGCACTACTTCGCGGCGGGCGTGCCCGCGCGCGAGGGCATAGAATACTGACGCCGTTCCTCGCCTCTGCGGGATGCTGCGTCCGCATGAACGGCGGACGTCTCCCCCCTTGCAACCGCATCGGAACCCGAGTACAGTACGTGACCGCGGGTCGGGCATCCGCGAGCGGGCCTGCGCGCGGGCGTCCCGGCGCGGCATCCGTGGCTGCCATGAGGAAAGAGGTTCGTGCATGGGCGGTGTGTTCGGCGTTGCGTCGCACAAGGACTGCGTCAAGGATCTCTTCTACGGCACGGATTACCACTCGCATCTGGGCACGCGCCGCGGGGGGCTGGCCGTCCTGACGGCGCACTCCCGCTTCACGCGCATCATTCACAACATCCAGAACACGCAGTTTCGATCCAAGTTCGAAGACGACCTGCCGCGCATGGCGGGCAACCTCGGCATCGGCTGCATCAGCGACACGGAGGACCAGCCCCTCATCATACGGTCCCACCTCGGCACGTTCGGAATCGTCACCGTGGGCCGCATCAACAACATCGAAGCGCTCCTCGGCGACACGTTCACCCACCACGGCACGCACTTCTCGGAGATGAGCGACGCGGACACCAACCCCACCGAGCTCGTCGCCACGATCATCAGCCGGGAAGCCTCGTTCGAGGCCGGCATCCGCCGCGCGCAGGAGGCGATCGACGGCTCCTGCACGCTGCTCATACTCGCGCCCGAAGGCATCTACGCGGCCCGCGATCGCGTCGGCCGGACCCCGCTCATCATCGGCGAGAAGGAGGGCGCGTACTGCGCGTCGCTGGAGACCTGCGCCTTCCCGAACCTCGGGTACCACCACTGGTACGAGCTCGGCCCCGGCGAGATCATGCTCCTCACGCCCCACGGCATCGAGCAGAAGGCGCCGCCCGGCCCCGCGCTCCGCATCTGCGCGTTTCTGTGGGTGTACTACGGATTTCCCGCCTCGTCCTACGAGGGCGTCAACGTCGAGCTCATGCGCAACCGCAGCGGCGCGGCGCTCGCCCGGAACGACGATGTCTCGGTGGATTTCGTGGCCGGCATCCCCGACTCCGGCACCGCGCACGCCATCGGGTACGCCCACCAGGCGCACATTCCCTACCGCCGTCCCTTCGTCAAGTACACGCCCACCTGGCCGCGCAGCTTCATGCCGCACGACCAGGAGATCCGCAACACGGTCGCGCGCATGAAGCTGCTGCCGATCCACGACCTCATTCGCGACCAGCGCATCGTGTTCTGCGAGGATTCGATCGTCCGCGGCACGCAGCTCAGGGAGACCGTGCTGCGCCTCTACGACTACGGCGCCAGGGAAGTCCACATGCGCCCCGCCTGCCCGCCGCTCATTCACGGGTGCCGCTTCCTCAACTTCTCGCGGTCGCGCTCGGAGCTGGATCTCGCCGGCCGCCGCGCGATCCGCGAGCTCGAGCGCAGCGACCGCGTGGACCTCGAACCGTACGCGCAGGTCGGCTCGCCGCAGTACACGGCCATGGTCGACCACGTCCGCAAGCGCCTGCACCTGGCGACGCTCAAGTATCAGACGCTCGGCGACCTCGTGGATGCCATCGGCCTGCCCAAGGACAAGCTCTGCACGTACTGCTGGGATGGGGTCGGCTAGGCGGCCGGCGCGATACGCCGGGAGCCCATCCGCCGCGCGACGCATTCAGCCGTCGGACTCCGGGCTGCGGATCGTCAGTCGAGGATGCTCTCGGCGTTGTCCTGCCAGGCCACGCGCCTGACATCGACCGCCCACGGGATGATCTCGCGCGCGAATTCGACCTCGCGCCCGAGCAGATCCGGGTCGAACATCCAGGTGCGGTTGGGCGCCGAGAAGGTCGCGCTCAGGAACGACGCGGTCGCGAAGACGCTGGGATGGAAGCACAGGAAGGACCCGCTGATCTTCAGCTCGACGCCCGTCCAGTTCTCGTGCAGGCGGGTGAAATTCTCCAGGCCGCCGGAGTAGGCCCCGCCCGTGTCGGGCGTCGGCACGATGCCGCTGGCGATCGCGAGATTGATCTCCGTGGCGGCGGCCGGCGGCACGATGCTCGTCGATGTCTTCGTGTTGTCCCACGCATTCGACAGGACGTTGAAGGCATCGCAGATGAGGAGCGCGGGCTCCTTCGCGAACGTCGAGGTCGCATCCGGGGCGTTGAAGTCCCCCTTGATGTACACCGGGTCGGGGCTCACGAGCATCAGGGGGGCGCCGAGCTCCTTGCCGTTCGTGAGCAGTATCCCGTGGGGCCTCGATTCCCTCGTATCGGTGCGGTACGCGTAGATGAGGCCGTTGGCGGGCATCACCCCGGCTTCGCGCAGCTTGCCCATGTCGACCCGCATCATGCTGAGCGTCGCGCGCTCGCGGGCGTCGTAGATCGTCCCGAGCGTCACCGTGCCGGCGGGCAGCAGGCTCGTGATCGTGGAAAGCACGCCGTTGATGCGCTGGATGACGTTCACTCCGTTGCCGAGGTACTCGATGATCAGCCCCGCGTTATCGTGATAGTAGCCCTCCGGGCTCATGGTCTGGATGCTCGGCACGGCCACCGTCCTGATGCCGTGGGCCTGCGTCATCACGGTGCCGCCCCAGGTTGCATCGGCGTAATCGACCCAGAGCTCGGGATCGCCGTCGAAGTTGTCGTAGTACTCGATGGTCCTCGAAAGCCCCAGGCGGTCGGCCGAGCAGTTGTCCTTGTCCATGACCACGAATTCCGAGGTGCTGCGGTTCCAGATGACCGTGGCGCCGGCCGCCATCGCATCCTCGTACTTCGGCTCTCGGAGGATCTCGCCGGTACAGTGCAGATAGGGCGTGTGCAGCCGCAGCAGGGAGCCGCCGTTCAGGTAGATGTCGCCGTTCGCGTGAATGCGCCCCGTCACCGTCATGTCCGGCCCCGGCAGGATCTCGAGGTCCTCGTTGTAGAACACGCCGTACTGGAAGAGCGGGGTCTGCCCGACCTGAATGGTGCGCCGCACCTCGGCGGTCG
>JBFZCA010000527.1:0-4845 GCA_041308205.1 Planctomycetota bacterium
GCTCGCCCGCGAGCTCCGGCTCCCCGTCGAGTTCGAGCTCGGCGCACGGGCGGGCGCGACCTGGCGGCGGCTCGTGGGCGCCTGCACGTGCGTCGTGACGACGAGCGTGGCGGAGGGATTCGGCCTCGCGTTCCTGGAGCCGTGGCTCGCGGACAAGCCCGTGGCGGGACGGAACCTGCCCGAGATCACCGCGGATTTCGCGCAGGAGGGCATCGCGCTCGACGGCCTGTACGAACGCCTGGACATTCCCGCGGACTGGGTCGATGCCGAGAAACTCCGCGGCGCGATCGAGGCGGCGCTCCGCGCAACGTACGCCGCGTACAGGCGCACGCCCCCGCCCGATGCGGCCGCGCGCGCGCATCAGGCGATTGTCAGGAACGACACGGCCGATTTCGGCAGGCTCGACCATGCGGCGCAGGCGGCCGTGGTGCGAAGGGTCGCATCCTCCCCGGCGGAGGCGAATGCCTTCCGGCCCCGCGCGCTCGCCATCGCCGGCGGCGATGTCGTCCGGCGCAACCGCCTGCGCATCGGCGAGCGTTTCAGCCTCGCCGCATACGGCCGAGAGCTCGAGACGATCTATCGCGCCGCGGCGGCCGAGAACCCGGGGCGTGTCGAAGCCCTCGACGGCGGCGCCCTTCTCGATGGCTTCCTCGCTCCCGAACGCCTGAGCCTGCCGAGGTTGTGACCGTGTGGGCCGAGGATCTGGATGCCGATCTCGCGCGCTTTCTCATCGAGCGCATCCGGACGCTCGGCGCGCCGCGGGCGCCCGTAGCCGCGCCGATCGCCGCGCGCGGCGCACGCATCGCGGGGGTGCGGGCGGTGCTCTTCGATGTGTACAACACCATGCTCGCGTGCGCGTTCGACGGCGCGCGCGCCGGCGGGCGCGCGTTCACGGAGGCGTGCGCCGCGATGGGGCTTACCGCGGCGCCCGAGGCCGCGCCGCGGAGCGCCGGCCTCTTCCGCGCGAGAATCGAGGACGAGCACCGGGAGTCCCGCGCGCGCGGCATCTCCTTCCCCGAGGTCGAGATACGCGCGGTGTGGCGGGATGTCCTCGCGCAGCTGCACGCCGAGGACCTCCTCGCGCGCCTGCCCGATGGCGGCGGCATTGCCCGGTTCGCGGTCGAGTACGAGTGCCGGGTCAACCCCGCCTGGCCCGTGCCCGGGCTCGCCGAGTTGCTGGGAGACCTCGCCCGCAGGGGCATCAAGCTCGGCGTCGTATCGAACGCGCAGTTCTACACGCCCCTGGCGCTCGAGGCGCTGCTGGGCAGCCGATGCGCGCGCGGCTGCTTCGACCCCGCGCTCTGCGTGTGGTCGTACCGCCTGCACGAGGCCAAGCCCTCGCCGCGTCTCGTCGGCGCCGCCCTGGACGCGCTCGAAACGGCGTACGGCATCGCGCCCGGCGAGACGGTCGTCGCCGGCAACAACCCGGAAAAGGACATCCTGCCGGCCGCGGCGAAGGGGTGCGCCGCGGTCCTCTGCACGGCCGACGCGGGGCCGGAGACGCCGGCGGCCGAGCCGTCCGCGCGGGCGGCCGCGATCATCGGGGACCTGCGGGACCTGGCGGCGATCATCTGACATCACCGTCCGCCGGTTCTCTCGCCGCGGGCGATGGAACGCGGTCCGCTGAAGGCAAAGACCGGCGCGGCCGCACGCCCTGCATCTTGACCGCCCCGCCCTCCCTGTGCTACGGTCGTCGCCATGGAAACGTCCGCCGCGCCGGCGCGCGGGCCGTTCGCCGCCGCGACTGCGCGCGGCGACCTGGAGGCTTCGAATGATCGCGAATCTTCTGACGCTCGGCAATGCGGTGTGCGGGTTCATCGCCATCGCACTCATCGCGAGCGGTCCCCGCGCCTCCGAGGGGCTGCCGATCGAGATCAAGTGGGCGGCGTGGCTGATCTTCCTGGGCATGGTGTTCGACATGCTCGACGGCCGCGTCGCGCGTTCCACGGGCACGACGACCGAGCTCGGGGCCCAGCTCGACACGCTGGCCGACATGATCACCTTCGGCGCGGCGCCGGCGATCATCGTGCTCCAGATGCACGGCCTGCCCGAGGCCTGGCCCTGGCACTTCCCGAGCTGGACGCTGTGGTGTTTCTGCATCGCGTACTTCCTCGGCGCGGTGCTCAGGCTCGCGCGCTTCACGGTCGAGAACGTGCCCGACGAATCGGCGCACCTGTGCTTCAAGGGCATCCCCTCGCCGGGCGCGGCCGGCTTGGTCGCATCGCTGACCATCTTCTACTTCTACCTCAAGGACTTCAAGCAGCCCGAGCTCGTCAAGTGGACGCCCGCCGGCTGGAAAGACCCGCTCCAGGCGTTCGCGAACGTGATTCCCGGCATCATGCCCGTGCTGGCGCTCGTCCTGGGGTACACCATGGTGAGCAACCGCCTGCGCTACACGCACATCGTCAGCCGCTTCCTGTCGCGGCGCACGTTCGATGCCTTCGCCTACGTGACGTTCGGCCTGGTGCTGCTCGTGGCGCTCCCCGAGATCACGCTGCCGGCGGTGTTCCTGGTCTACCTGCTCTCCTCGCCCGCGCAGCACATCGCGGAGCGCCTGCGCGCACGAAAGGCGGCGCCCGTTGCTGATCCGAAGTAGCGCCGCCGCCGTGCAGACGTGGAGCCTCGCGTGCAGGGCCGCGGGGCTCCGCATCGGGTTCGTTCCCACGATGGGGGCGCTCCACGAGGGCCATGTCTCGCTCATGCGCACGGCGCGCGAGGAGTGCGACCGCGTGATCGTGAGCATCTTCGTGAACCCGCTCCAGTTCGGGCCGCACGAGGACTTCGCCGCCTACCCGCGCCCCTTCGATCGCGACAAGACCGTCTGCGAGGACGCCGGCGTCGATCTCCTGTACGACGGCGCGGCGGCGGATTTCTACCCGCCCGGCTTCCGCACGGAGGTCAGGGTCAGGGAGCTCACGGAGACGCTGTGCGGGCGCACGCGTCCCGGCCACTTCGAAGGCGTGTGCACCGTCGTCGCCAAGCTCCTCCTGCGCACGCTCCCCCACCGCGCCTACTTCGGCCAGAAGGACTACCAGCAGGCGGCGGCGATCCGCCGCATGGCCGCGGATCTGGACATTCCGGCAGAGATCATCGTCCTGCCCACGGTGCGCGAGGCCGACGGCCTGGCCATGAGCTCCCGCAACGCGTACCTGTCGCCCGCGGAGCGCGGCGCCGCGACGTGCATCTTCCGCGGCCTGCGCGCGGCCCAGGCGCTGTTCGCCGCGGGCGAGCGGGCGGCGGGCGCCCTCGCGGGCGCCTGCAGGCACGTCATCGCCGCCGAGCCGCTCGCGGCGATCGACTACGTGACCGCGGCGGACGCGGAGTCGCTGCGGGAGCTCGGCGACGAGGAACGCATCGCCGGCCGCGCGGTTCTCGCCGCCGCGGTGCGGTTCGGCAAGGCGCGGTTGATCGACAATGTGCTCCTCGAGCCCTGAGCCGCCCCCCATGCAGGTCGTCCGCCGCGGCCCCGACGCCGTCGCCGTTCGCACGCCGTGCAAGCTGAACCTCTTCCTGGAGGTCGCCGGCAGGCGCGCGGACGGGTACCACGACCTGGACATGATCATGGAGGCCATCGACCTCTGCGACACGCTGACCGTGTCGCGCGATGCCGATCGCATCGTCCTCGCCAGCGACGATCCGGGCATCCCCACCGACCGGCGCAACATCATCGTGCAGGCCGCCGAGCGCTTCTTCGCGGCCGCCGGTCTTCCGCCGCGCGCGCGCATGCATCTCCGGAAGTGCGTGCCGGTGGGCGGCGGCCTGGGCGGCGGCAGCGCGAACGGCATCGGCGCGCTCCGCGCGCTCATGGAGCTGTACGCGGCGCCCCTTCCCCGCGAGGAGCAATTCCGCATCGCCTGCGCGCTGGGCTCGGACGTGCCCTTCTTCCTCCACGGCGGCCTGGCGCGCTGCCGGGGCCGCGGCGAGATCGTCGACCCGCTCGGAAGCGGCTCTCCGCGCCGCTTCGCGATCCTGGTGCCCCCCTTCGGCTGCAGCACGGCCGAAGTCTATTCGAATCTTAATTTTCCTTTGACTTCCCCGCGGAGCATAGGTACGATAACCGCAGGGTCCGTTGAAGAACGCATCCGTAACGGGACGCTTTTTTTCAATCGGCTCGAGGATCCGGCGGTTGCGCTGCGGCCGGAGCTCGCGCGGATCATGAAGAAAGCGCGGGAGGTTGGAGTGGATGCGCATATGACCGGAAGCGGTGCGTGTCTTTTCGCGTTGCTGTCGGATTGCGCCGGCGGCGGTCGCGACGCTCTCGTTGCAGAGGCCCTTGCAGGCATGGTGGAGGTGAAGATCGCCGACAATCTGCCGGCCTGGGGGTAAGGCGCCGAAAGGAGGGCGGCAGTGGAAATCACGAACGTGCGGGTGAGACTTGCGGATGGGGTCAACGAACGGCTCTGCGGGTACTGCACCATGACGCTTGACAACGAGTTCGTCGTGCGGGACCTGCGCATCATCGTCGGCGACAAGGGGCTCTTCGTCGCCATGCCGAGCCGCAAGGGTCAGCGCCGTTGCCCGCGCTGCGGCGTGAAGAACTCCTACCAGGCGAAATTCTGCAGCGAGTGCGGCAACCGCCTCAAGATGCGCATCAAGGCCGGCCCCGCCGACCAGGCGCGGCTCCACGTGGACATCGCCCACCCCATCACGCCGGAATGCCGCCGCAAGATCCAGGACTGCGTCATAAACGCCTACGAGAAGGAGAAGACCCGCGCGAACGTGGAAGGGTACGTGCCGCCGCCGGCGGACGACGAGATCCCCTCGGAGTACTTCGAGGAGCACACGGAGCTCGAACGCGGATAGACCGGCAGGCCCGCGCGTTCCGGTATCGCCGGCAGACCCCGC
>JBFZCA010000528.1:0-2895 GCA_041308205.1 Planctomycetota bacterium
AGGCACGAAGGGTCTTCGGTGCATTCCGAACGCGCGGTGGTTCACCGCTGATCCTTTGTGTCTTCGTGTCTTTGTGGCATCGTCCTTCCTTCCTCCCCGGACGCGGCGGGCATCAGCCGCGAGGACGGAAGACGAGAAAGGCCACGAAGACACGAAGGCACGAAGGGTCTTCGGTACAACCCGAGCGCGCGGCGGCCGGTCACGCCTGCGGCACCGCCTCGCTGCGCAGCGCCGCCGGGTCGAAGTCGCCGCGCTCGAGGCTCCGGCGGTGGTGCGTCAGGATGTAGTACAGCTTCTTGAGCGCCTCGCTCTCGATCTGCCTGACGCGCTCGCGCGACAGATTGACGCGCTCGCCGATCTCCTTGAGCGTCATGGGGTCGCCGTTGTCCAAACCGAACCGCATGCGCAGGATCAGCGCGTCGCGGTCATCGATGACGTTGAGGAGCTTCTGGATCAGCTCGACATCGACTTCCTGCAGCAGCACTTCCTCGGGGGACTTGCCGTTCTTGTCCTCGAGGATCTCGGAGAGCGTCCACATGTTCTCGATGCTGATCGTCTGGCTGGATGAGTTGGAGACCCTGATCGCCGTCCTGATGATCTTCCAGTTCTCGGGCGGGATGTCGAGCGACTCGGCGATCTCGTTGAACGTCGGCTGCCGGCCGAGCTTCACGGCCAGATCGCCCGAGGCGTTCTTCCACTTGGCGATGATCTCGACCATGTAGGAGGGGATGCGCACCGTCTTCACGGTGTCGATGAGCGCGCGCTTGATCGATTGCTTGATCCACCAGGTCGCGTACGTGCTGAAGCGGCACTCCTCGTCGGGATCGAAGCGCTCCACCGCCTTCAGCAGGCCGACGTTGCCCTCCTCGATGAGGTCGAGCAGCGACAGCCCGCGATCGACGTAGTTCTTCGCGATGCTCACGACCAGCCGGAGATTCGCCTTGATCATGAGGTCGCGCGCCTGCGAATCGCCCGCGCGGATCCGGCGCGCCAGATCGCGTTCTTCCTTGGCGCTGAGAAGGTGAATGCGATTGATCTCCTTGAAGTACGTCTCGAGGCCGACTTCTTTCGCAGTAATGGGTCGCTCTCCTTCCTGCTCGCCGTCGCGGCGTCGATCCGCTCCCGGCGAGCGGTCGGCCGCGGTATTCCGCGCACGTCCATGCACTCAAGGCCGGGCGCCGTGCGAACGGCCGCGGCGGTCCCGGTCTTGCGAGGGCCTGCACGGCGCCGTCCCCCGTGACCGCAAGTTCTATCGGCAGGCCCGTCGGGAGGAATTGACTGTCCCGGGTTCGCGGAAGCGGCTGCATAAGTGGGTCTCGCGCAAGGAGGTTGTGCCCGCGGTCGGAAGAATGTCAAAAACTTTTATTCTCGCGGCGGCGCCGGCGGCGCGCGCTTATCGGTCGGGCGGGGCGCGAGCGCGTCCTTCCACGAGCCCACGATGCGGGCCAGGCGCGCCTCGCGCTCCGCGGGGGCGAGACCGGCCTGCAGCGTCTCCTCGTAGCCGAAATCGAGGCCCGTGCCCTCGCGCAGGAGGGAGATGAGAGTCGGGGCGTTCTTGGTCGAGAGCAGCGAGCCCAGCGCCGCGAGGATCCGCCGCCGCTGCGGCTCGCCGGCGCCGAACACGCGGCGCACGGGAGTCATCAGCTCGTAGACATCGTTCTCCGTCGCCGTGCGCAGGAGGCTCTCGAGCGCGTCCACGGCGTCGCCGTGCGCGGGGTCGCGCGACAGGAAGTGCGTGATCGCGCGGATCTTCTCCGGGCGCTGGTCGCTCCGCATGGCGGCCGCAAAGAGCTCCTCGCCCGCGGTGTCGTCCAGCGCCGCGAGCGCCTCGGCGATGTCGAGCGACGGGCGGCGCGCGAGGAGGGCGCGGAGGGCCGGGACTGCCTCCTTGAGCTTGAGCTCGGAGACGAGCCGCATCGTGCTCTGGACCGAGGCCTGGTTGTCCGACCGGAGCACCGCCACGAGATCGGCGAGGGCCTGTTCCCACGACACGGGGCCGCGCGCATCGGCCTCGCGGCGCACGCACATGAACATGCGCGCGAAGAGCGACGTCGGCTCGTAGCGCTCGTACAGGTCGGTCGAGCCGCCGGACACGGTTCGCACGGTGCAGTCGGGAAAGAACGTCGAGACGACGGGCTCGTCCGCGCGCACCGGCCGCGCGCTCCCGGGCGTCACGAGCTGGACGTAGGCGTTCTTCTGGTAGTGGAGATAGGCCGACGGCGCGAGCGCCAGGGCGCGCAGGTTGCCGAACGCATCGCGAAAGAGCGCGGTCTCGTACATGCGGAGGGCGAGGTGCCGCGCGTCGCGCACCGCCGTCGCACCGTCGCGGTGAAGCAGCGTCCAGAACGAGAGCTCGTAGGCGTCGGCCGGTTCGGCGGGCGATGCCGCGCCGGCGGGAGGAGGCGCGCCCGTGAGGAGCGCCTTGAGCTGGGCGGCGCCGGCTGCGTTGTCGGCGGCGAGCGGCACGCGCAGGAGGAACGCGAGCGGTTCCAGGACCGCCGCGGGGTAGGCTTGCCCGCGCGCGCCTGCCGGCGCAAGGGCCGTTGCCGGCGCGCGGGCGGCGTCCGGCGCGGGGGGCTTCCGGAGCAGCGCGTCCACGAGGACCGCCTGCAGCTCGGAGGCCTCGGGCGAGCCGCGCGGCGCGAGCATCGCGAGCGCCCACAGGAGGTTCTTGAGGTAGTAGGCGGGCTTGTCGTCCGCGAGCACGCTTCGCGCCTCCTCGATGAAGGGTCGCAGGTTCTCGGTCGCTTCCGCGTCGCACAGGTACGGGAGCGCGAGCACGGCCTCCTGCCAGTACGAGCCGCGCGTGCGCGGCGCGAGAAGCGCCGCGAGATTCTCGCGCTCCTCGCGCGGCACGGCGCCGCGGCTCAACAGCATCCTGATGGCCCAGAGGCG